>JBAPWU010000471.1:0-10848 GCA_049283855.1 Kineosporiaceae bacterium | reverse complement strand
GCACCCCACGGCGCCGCCGGAGCCCCCTGGCGCGGCCAACCCGCGGCGGGTGCGCGGGATCCTCTGACGGCGACGGCGCGCGGCCGCCGACAGGGCTAGCCCTCAAATGAGCGTGTGATTGGTGTGGTGGCCTCGCTTCGATGATCACGTGTGGGTGAGGGTGCTCGGGTGAGCCGGGGTGGCTGTTCGTGGTGGCGGTGAGACGCAGCGCAGTCGGTTGTGGTTGATCTCGGGTCGTGGATCGGCTCGGATGGGTCGGCTGACAGCTGGTTGCAGCGGGTTGCCGGTGTGTGGGCAGGTGTGATCGCCGCGGCGGGTCGCCGTGGTCGGACCTGGGTGTGGGGTTCGGGTTCGGTGTGGAGTCAGCCGAAGCGGGTGCGTTCGATGGTCGCCCAGGCGGTCAGGAGCCGGTCGATGGCCGGGGTGTGGCCGATCAGTCGGATGGTGATGCCGCGGGCCCGGCGGGTGATCATGGCGGGGATCAGGATGACGGTGTTGATGAAGCGGCGGAACTCCATCCGCAGGTAGGCGCGTCGGTCGCTCTTGCGGTGCATCATCAGCGCGAACCAGGACTTGATGTTCCAGGCCAGGGTTGCGCAGACCATGTAGGCCCAGTTGGAGACCAGGTCGTACAGCGGCACGCGCAGAGCGTTGACGCCGCTCTTGAGTTGGGCGATGACGTTCTCCTGGTCGCAGCGTTCGTTGGCGAGGTCGACGATCTGTTCGGCGGACTCCTCGACCAGGGTGGTGATGTAGAAGAAGTAGCGGATCTCCTCCAGCAGGGCGTGTTCGCCGCGGGCGCGGGTGATGTTCTTGCGTAGGGCGATCACCCGGTAGGGGCGGGTGCACTTGCCGGGGCGGTAGGTGAACTCGGCGACGTCCTCGTAGTTCAGGCGTAGGTCGGTGTATTCGCGTTCGGTGACGATGGCCGCCTTGACGTCGTCGCGGCGAGCCCGGGTCGCCCCGGTCTGGTTCTGGTACGGGGCGGGGCGTTCCAGCCGTTGCCAGGCCGACTCCGGCAGTGCGTCGGCGTGGGCGCGCAGCGGGGTGCTGTTGTCCATCCCGAACACGAAGTCGACCCGCTCGGCCCAGTCGTCGAAGTGCGCGGTCAGACAGAAGTCGGTGTCCCCGCGCAGGCACACCCGGGGGGCGTGCGGGGCGACGAGGTCGATCGCCTTGGTGATCCACTGGGCGGCGCCGGTGTGGCTGGGGACGTTGCCCGGCCGGTTGACCAGGTACAGCACCTCCCTGGTGTTGGCCAGCGACACGATCAGCGGGTGGTAGCCCCAGATCCCCTTGTAGGAGATGTCCATCCCGTCCCTCTTGGCCCCGGTGGTCGGGGCCAGGGTGCCGTCGACGTCCAGGTAGGCGACCGGGCCCAGCAGGTCAGCGCCCCGCCCGGCCCACAACGTGGGCCGGACCGTGTTGATCGCCTCCATCAGCACCACGACGTCGTCGGCACCGAAGCGGCGGCAGAAGTCACCCGCGGTGGTGGGGTCGGGGATCAGGTCCGCCCAGGGCGTTCATGTACGCGGTGTCGTGGCGCAGTCGTTCGATGTCCTCCAGGCGGATCCCGCCGCAGGCCACGTTGTAGGCCAGGTTCAGCACGTGATCGGACTCGTGGTAGGGCAGGTGGACCTTCAGCAGCTCCAGGTCCGTGTCGATGCCCTGCGGCAGGCCGAGCCGGACCACCAACCGGTGCAGCGCGGCGATCCCACCGAAACTGGTCGCGTCCACATTCGCGCCGACCTCGTAGTGCACCGGGCCCGCCGTCAGCATCGAGACCGGCTGAGGGCTCCAGTGCCCGGCCAGCCGGTGCCGGGCCTCGACCCGCCGACGCCGACGCTCGGCGTTCCGCCGGCTCTGATCCCGCGCTATCTTCTTCACCACCAAGGCCTTCCTTGCCGGGCTGCGTTGGAGTCGCAAACCCGTGCAGGGTAAGGCCTTTGTGCTGTCCAGCACCCGTCAGACCCGCCGACACGCTTGCTGGAGGGCTAGACCGCACTCGCGCCCGAGCCGAGCATCACCAGGGCGGCGACCCGACCGATGGCCGCCTCGAAGAACGCCTCGCGCTGCCCGGCGGGTTCGGCGATCACGTTGTTCCAGTGCCCGAACAACTCCATCGAGACCGCGCCCAGCAGATGGGTCCAGGCGATCAGGCCCCGGACGAGCAACTCGTCCGGCACCTGTTCGGGCACGCTCGCGCGGACCGGGCCGATCGCACGCCGTGTGGCCGGATCGAGCGGTCGGGTCACCGCGGGCGCCAGGGGCCCCGAACCGGCGAGGTCGTGCAGAATCCCGATCAGCAGGGCGGGCACCCGGGTGGCGGGCGTGATCGTGTCCTGCGGGGCCCGGTAGCCGGGCACCGGGGAGCCGAAGATCAGCGCGTACTCGTGCGGGTGGGCCAGGGCCCAGCGGCGGACGGCGAGGCAGACCGCGCGGGAGCGGCCGGGCAGGTCCTCGCGCGGCACGCGCGCCTCGGCCCGCTCGGCGGCCGCCCCGATCGCGTCGTAGGCCTCGATGATCATCAGCGTGAGCAGCTCGTCGCGGCTCGCCACGTAGCGGTAGACGGCCGAGCTCACCATTCCGAGCTCACGCGCGACGGCCCGCAGGGACAGTCCTGCGGCACCCTCGGTGGCCAACTGGCGGCGGGCCTCGGTGACGATCCGGGCGGTCAGCTCCTGGCGCGCGTGACGGCGCACCTGCCGGGCGGCGGACTCGACCATGGCGCCATCATGCCCGTCCGGCCGGCGTCCGACCAGCACTTCTGAATCAGTGTTCCTTTCTGTGAGCAGCGCTCTTGACACGTGGGTGCCGGGCGAGCACTATCGAGAGCAGTGCTCTCAATCAAATGCGCTGCTCTCGACTGGAAGGTGTTCCGATGAACGGGCCGCTGCACGTCGTCGTCGGGGCCGGGGCCGTCGGCTCGGCCACCGCCGAACTACTTGCCACGCAGGGTAATCGCGTGGTGTTGATCAGTCGCCGTGGGACCGACCCGGGACTGTCCGGAGTCCTGGCGGTGGCCGCCGACGCCTCGGACGCCTCCCGCCTGAGTGAGATCGCGACCGGTGCGGCAGCGGTGTACAACTGCGCCAACCCCGCCTACCACCGCTGGCCGCAGGACTGGCCACCGATCGCGGACTCCCTGCTCACCACGGCGGAACGCACCGGCGCCGTCCTGGTGACGCTGTCGAACCTGTACGGCTACGGGCCCGTCGATCGCCCGATGACCGAGGACCTGCCCCTGGCGGCGGGCTTCCCCAAGGGGCAGGTCCGAGCCCGGATGTGGCACGACGCGCTTGCCGCGCACGAGGCGGGACGGGCCCGCGTCACCGAGGTGAGGGCCAGCGACTACATCGGCCCGCACAGCCAGTCGCAGTTCGCCGACCGGGTGGTCCCCGCGATCTACCGCGGTCGAGGCGTCTTCGTGCTCGGGCGGCCCGACGTGCCGCACACCTTCACCTACACCCGGGACGTCGCGCGCCTGATGGTGAGCGTCGCGACCGACGAGCGCGCCTGGGGCCGGCCTTGGCACGTTCCCTCCAACGAGCCCCACACCTCGCGTGAGGTGGTCACCGCGATGTGCGACCTGGCCGGGCGCCGGCCGGTTCCGGTCCGCCGGCTGCCGGACCTGCTGATCCGCCTCGGCGGCCTCGCCGTGCCCCTGCTGCGCGAGCTCGCCGATGTGCGCTACCAGCACGACCTGCCCTTCGTGATGGACTCCTCGGCCGCCCTGGCCACCTTCGGGCTGGAGCCGACGCCGTGGCAGGAGGTGCTCGCCGCCACGGTGAACGGTCACCGGCCGGCCGGGGCCCCGGCCGTGCCGGTCGCGGCATAGCGCCGAGCGGCGTCTGCTGGCACGCTTTGCTGATGAGCCTGCCGATCACCGGACCGGACGGTCCGACGGTGGGGAGTGGCTGCACGTACGCGGGGATCTTCGTCTGCGCCGAGCGCGCCGGCGTGCTGGGCTATCTCGCCGAACGGCGCTTCTCCGGATGGCTCGGGCCGCAGGAGTGCGACTGGGTGCTCGCGGTGCCGGAGGAGGTCGTCGCGGCCGTCGCGGGGGACGGCACCGACCTCCTGGCCCTGGCCGTGGGCCTGGCCCGGCGGCTGGGCACGGTCACCGTGGCGGCCCGGGTCGAGCGCGACCGCGTGTTGCGCCTGGACGCCTGGGACGGCACCGATGACCAGGACACCCAGGAGCCGGAGCACCTGGGCAGCTACCTGAGCGACCCGACCGTCGACGCCCCCGACGAGGAGGTGTACCCCGAGCCCGTCGGCGCCCACCACGCCCCGCGGTATGCCGAGGCGTGCGGGCACCCCGAGGTCTCCGACGAGCTCACCGAACTGCTCGCGGAGGAACTCGACCCGGAGAGCGTGTTCGAGTCCGAGCGGTTGGACTCGGTGCTCCGCCTGCTCGACCTCCCGCGCTGGCTGGTCGCCGTCACGTCGCTGCCCGGAGATGTGCCGAGCGGGCCCCGACGCAGCGAACTGGTGCGGCTCGGCGCGGGGCGGGAAGGCGTGACTGGCCGCGTCGCCGGCGCGATGACCGGCGTCGTGCGCCGGCGACTGCCCCGGCTTCGCCCTCACTGAGCGCCTCGCGCTGACCGTCCATCGCTCACCCACGGTGAGCGGCATCCTCGGGTTGATCCGCCGTCCGGGTCGTTCCCCGTGCACCCGCTCATGCGCGCCGCCCACCGCCCGAGGGGTGCCCCGTCGGGGGTACGGCGATGGAGAGGGCGGCACCGATGCCTGCAGCGCGTGGTGCGGGGGCACGAGGTCGAGGGCAGTACTGGCGGGTCGGAGTGCTGGCGCTGGTCACGATGGCCGCCCCCGTCGCCATGGCCGGGCCGGCCTCCGGCACCGATCGTCCACCGGCGCCGACGGTCCCACGATCGGGCTTCGATCGGGCCCCCCTCGGTGCCCCGCGCAGCATCCGGGTCGACCCCAAGACGGTGACCTTGCTGCGCCCGACGCAGTTGCGCTACTCCACCCTGGGAGCCGGCCCGGTCTCCTCCGGGTCGCCGGCCACCAACCCTGTGGTGGGTCCGGCCGCCGTGGCGCTGCCGACCTTCACGAAGGCGTTCAGCTGGAACGGACGTCGCTATCCCTACCGCATGGTCGGCAGCGACCCTCAGGGCGGCGGCACCCGGACCACCGTGGCCAGCAGACTGGTCCCGGTGTCGCTGCGGGTGGCCGGCCAGGTGGTCGCCCCCTCGACCGCGACCATCTCCACCGTCACCGGCTCGGGGTTGTTCACCGCTCGGGCCTTCCCCGGCGGCACCGGGCAGTACGGCGACGTGTTCATGCGCACCCAGTTCTGGTCCTGGCTGAACGGGGGGACCAAGAACTGGCACCTGACGATGGCACGGCCCGGGGTGCTGCCCTACCTCGTGCTCGATGTGCCGAGCCAGCACGGCCAGGTCCGCACCGTGGCCGGAGTGCGCGTCGCCTTCGTCGACGTGGACTGGCTGGACGCCCGGCTCGCCCCGACCGTCGTGGCCGCTGATCCCAACGTGCTGACCCAGATCCTGGCCGGCAACGTGATCCTGTGCTCGCCGTACACCACGGCGATGGACAACTGCGGGGTCGGCGGGTTCCACAGCGCGATCACCGATCAGTACGGCGCCCACACCTACACCTACCAGGCCTACCTGCACGGTGCGCTGTACGGGGCGGGGACCGGGTTCTCCGACCTCGGCCCGATGAGTCACGAGCTGGCCGAATGGATGTCGGATCCCTTCCTCACCAACACGGTTCCGCCCTGGTCCTCCCCGCTGGCCCCGCAGTACGGCTGCCTGGACGCGCTGGAGTCCGGTGACCCGGTGGTGGGCAAGTTCGTCCGGATCAACGGGCTGGCCTATCAGGACGAGGCGTACCTGCCCTGGTTCAGCCGGTCGGCCTCGAACTCCTGGCAGGGCCGCTACACCTGGTTCGACAGCCTCAGGTCGCCCAGCCCGTCGTGCACCCTCTGATCACCTTCTGATCACCCCGCCGATCACTCGCTGATCACCGCCGTCGCCGGGTCGCGGTTGCGGGCCAGGATGTGCCAGCGGTGCCAGTGCTTCTCCCCGGCGAAGGACCAGCCGTCCTCGTGCACCTCCTGGACCGTCACGACGTGCAGCCCGGACAGCAGGTCGGCCACCTCGGCCCGGTCATGCGTGGTCACGCCGGGCCAGTCGTGCCAGGAGTCCTCGGGGCCCAGCAGGTGCACCGAGAGCACGGCCCCCGGGGCAAGGGCTGCCCGCACCCGCCGCCACACGGCCGGGAAGTCGGCCGGCGGGCAGAAGAACAGACTGAAACCGGCATGCAGCAGGTCGCACCGAGGCAGGTCGGCGGTGCGGAAGTCGGCCACCTGCAGCTCGAGCCGGTCGCGCTGCTCGGGCAGGCGCACCCGCGGAAGCAGGTAGCCGGGGAAGTCCGGCGAGGAGTCGATGGCCAGCACCCGCCATCCCGCCTCCAGCAGGGCCACCGTGTCCGTCCCGTCACCGCAGCCGAGATCGATCGCCAGCGGCGCCGATCCGTCGCGGCCCAGCTCCTCGACCGGTCCGGCCTCGGCCAGGGCGGCGAGCAGGGTGTCCCGGGGTTCGCGCGACACGACGGTGCGGTAGTAGCCGTCCCACCCGTCGTCGGCGGGGTTGCCCTGTTCCTGATCACTCACGGCATCACTCACGACAGCACGCGGAGCCGGATCGTCTCGGCCAGCTTCTCCAGCAGGTCCAGGGTCGAGGTCTCCAGAGCAGCACCGACATCGGTGATCACATAGCCGATGTCCCCGCGGGTGGCCAGGAACTGGGCATCGATGTTCACCCCGTCGCCGGCGAGCACGCTGTTGATCGACGCCAGCACCCCGGGCGTGTTGCGGTGGATGTGCACCAGCCGATGCTCACCGGCCACCTCGGGCAGGATCAGCGACGGGAGGTTCACCGACAGCGCCGTCGCACCCGATCGGGCGTAGTCGGCGAGCTTGCCGCCGACGAAGGCCCCGATGTCGCGCTGGGCCTCCTCGGTCGAACCGCCGATGTGCGGGGTGAGGATCACGTTGGCCATTCCGCGCAGCGGCGAGCGGAACTCCTCGCCGGTGGTCTTCGGCTCGGCCGGGAAGACATCGACGGCCGCCCCGGCCAGGTGGCCCGAGGAGAGGTGACGGCGCAGCGCGTCGTAGTCGACCACGAACCCGCGGGACAGGTTGAGGAAGATCGACCGCTCGCGCATCAGGGCGAACTCCGCCTCGCCGAACAATCCGCTGTTGCCGTGCCGGCCGTCGACGTGCAGGGTCACCACGTCGACCGTGGTGAGCAGTTCCTCCAGGCTCTCGCAGCGCCGGGCGTTGCCGAGGGCGAGCTTGTCGGCGGTGTCGAAGAAGGACACCTGCATGCCGAGGTTCTCGGCCAGCACCGACAGCTGCGTGCCGATGTTGCCGTAGCCGACGATGCCCAGCCGCCGGCTGCGCACCTCGTGCGCTCCCGAGGCCGACTTGTGCCAGATGCCGGCGTGCATCGCCCGGTCCCGCTCGGTGAGCCGGCGGGTCAACGCGATGATCTCGGCCAGGGCGAGCTCGACCACACTGCGGGTGTTCGAGAACGGGGCGTTGAACACCGCGATCCCCCGCCGGGCCGCGCCGGCCACGTCGATCTGGTTGGTCCCGATGCAGTAGGCGCCGATCGCCAGCAGGTCGGGAGAGGCGTCCAGCACCCGCTCGGACACGGCCGTGTTGGAACGGATCCCCAACACCTGGACCCCCTTCAGGGCCTCGATCAGCTGGTCCTCGCCCAGGGCCCCCGCCCGACTCTCTACCTCGAACCCGGCGGCGGCGAGCGCCTGCGCGCCGTCCGGGTGGATGTTCTCCAGGTGCAGGGCACGCAGGCCGGTGGGTGGGGTGGGCATCAGGCAGACTCCAGATCAACTGTCGGACAGGGACTCACGTTGTGCGTGCGGGGAGCGGGAGGACGTCGACGGCCACCGTGAGCCGGCTGACTTTCCCCTCGGTGAAGATCACTCCCTTCAGCGGCGGCACGTCGGCATAGTCGCGGCCCCAGGCCGTCACGATGTAGGAGTCGTCGACCACCCGGTCGTTGGTCGGGTCGAGGTCGACCCAGCCCAGACAGGGCAGCAGCACCGAGACCCAGGCGTGCGAGGCGTCGGCGCCCAGCAGCTTGGCCTGGCCCGGCGGTGGCAGGGTCTCCAGGTAGCCGCTCACGTACCGGGCCGGCAGACCGGCCCGGCGCAGGCAGGCCACGGCCAGGTGGGCGAAGTCCTGGCACACCCCTTCCCGGCGCGCCAGCACCTCGTCCAGCGTGGTGCTCACCGACGTCACCCCCGGGCGGTAGGCGAAGTCGGTGTAGACCCGCCGGATCAGCTCCCGCACCGCCTCGCCCGCGCCCCGGCCCGGGGTGAAGATCTCCCCGGCGAAGGCCGGCACCTGACCACCGACCGGCACATGGATCGAGGGCAGCAGGAAGTCCTTGGCGCGCAACGCATCCTCGGGATCGTCGAGGGTCGCCAGCGCATCCGGGCCGGCCTGCTCCCAGGGACTGGACACCTGGTCGAGCTCGACCACCGCCCGGTCCACCCGCACCCGGCTGGACGCGGTCACGGCCAGCTCCGTGTGCGGAGTGAGCACCTCGACGTAGGCACTGCGGTTCCCGTAGAAGTCCTGCTCCTCGTGCACCCGCTGCGGGGCCGGCGCGACCGAGAGCCGGTGGCTCAGACAGGTCTGCCCGGTGACGTCCCTGGGCGCCAGGTGCGCCCTGCCGTAGGACTCGGTGACCTCCCGCTCGTAGCTGTACCGGGTGGTGTGGGTGACCTGGTAGGAGCGGCTCATGCGTCCCACCCCGAGATGGCGGCGGTGGGCCGCGGCGGCGCCGCGTGGCCGAAGTGGTCCCTCTCCAGCCCGGCTGCGAGCGCGTCCAGCTCGGCCAGCAGGGCATCGATCTGCTCGGCCAGGGCGGCCCGCCGCCCCCGGACCGGCCGGGCGCCCGCGGCCTGGTCGAGCTCGCGCAACCGCGCGGTGATGTCCCGCAGTCGCACCGCGGGATCGGTCCCGGCGGCGCCGGGAGGGGGCAGGTGGCGCAGGTCCTCGGCCAGCCGATCGAGTTGCAGGGCAACGGATCGGGGGTTGTCGCGGTCCAGGGCGAGCAGTTCGACGACGCCGCTCACCTCGGCCCGGCCGGGGTGGCGCCGGCGGTGGGTGATGATGCTCTCCCCGGTCACCAGGACCGCCTCGAGCACCATGGACTGCACGGCCGCAGGGTGCTCCCGGTCGAGGCCGAACCGCAACACGGTGAGCATCTGGGTGGCGCGCGCGAGGCGGCGCCCGGCATCCATGAAGTGCCAGCCGACGTCGCGGACCATGCTCTCGGCGCCGAGCCCGGCCAGGGCCAGCAGGCCCTCCAGCACCCTGGCCAGCACCGGCTGCAGGGGGATGTCGGCGTCGGGGCCCTCCGCGGCGGCACGGGCCGAGACCTCGGCGAGCACCCGGTCGAGGCTGCCGAGCACGATCCAGGTGTCCAGGGAGAGCTGCTCACGGACGGCGTGCGCGGAGTCGACCGTGGAGCGCACCGCGTGGGCCAGGGTGCCCGGGCGATCGGCGGCCGCGACCAGTCCGAGCAGGTCCAGGCCCGGCTCGACCCCGGAGAGCCGGTCGAGCGTCTCCCGCATCACCGCCAGGGTGGCCCGGCCCGCCGTCCCGGGCCGCGCCGTCCAGTCCTCGGCCAGGTCGTCGACGACCCGCAGGAGCCGGACCACCCCCTCGGCCCGTTCGGCATGGCTGCCGAGGCGGAACAGGCTCTCGGCGACGCGCGGCTGCAGGACGGCAGCCGCGGAACTCGGCTCGACGCGGAGCCGCGGCCAGGCGACATCCGTTGCGGCCGAACCGCTCTGGTCGGCCGCGGCGAGCACCCAGACGTCCTTGGCCGGGGTGGACGGGCTGTTGGAGGCGGCGTGGTTGCCTGCGCCGTCCGCCAGCCGGCCGAGCCCGCCGGGCAGGACGTGGAACGCGCCACCGCGCGCCACGGCGAACGTGCGCACGGTGAACCGGCGCGCCTCCAGGCCGCGGGCGGTGACCACCGGCGTGGTGCTCATCGTCAGCAGTTCCTGCGCGCACCAGGCCCGTGGCTCGCCCTCGATCCGCCGGCGCAGGTCGCTCAGACGGCGCCGGGAGAGCTCGCTGCCGACGACCCCCTTGGTGCCGAAGCCCGGCTCCTTCGGCCGGACCGGCAGGACCACGAGCCGGTCGAGGTGGGCCAGGACATGGCTCAGATCGCCATGACGTCCGCACCACCAGGTCGCCGCGGAGGGCAGGGCCAGGTCCTCCCCGAGCAGGGCCCGGGCCGCGGCCGGGAGGAAGGGCAGCAGGGCGGGGGACTCCAGCACGCTGGACCCGATCGGGTTGACCACCGACACCGTCCCGCGCCGACCGGCCTCGAGCAGGCCGGGGACGCCGACCCGGGAGTCCGAGCGCAGTTCGAGCGGGTCGGCGTCGGCGTCGCCGAGGCGCCGCAGGACGACGTCCACCGGTTCGAGCCGGCCCAGGGAACGCAGGTAGACCCGGCCGTCCCGGACGGTGAGGTCCTCCCCGGTGACCAGCGGATAGCCCAGCAGCGTGGCCAGGAAGGCGTGGTCGAACGCGGTGTCGCTGGTCGGACCGGGGATCAGGATCACCACCCGGGGCGCCTCGGCCGTGCTCGGCGCGACCTCCTGAAGGGCCGTGCGCAGGGTGTCGAAGAAGGTGCGCAGCCGCTGCAGCCGCGTGTCCCGGTACAGACCGGGCATGACCCGCCCGACGATCCGGCGGGCCTGGATCGCGTACCCCGCACCGGACGGCGCCTGAGCCCGGTCGGCGACCAC
>JBAPWU010000470.1:0-11869 GCA_049283855.1 Kineosporiaceae bacterium | reverse complement strand
GGCGAAGACCTCGTGCAGGGTGGCGTACGCCGGGCCGGTCGGCGGGGTGCGGGTGCCGGTGCGCAGGGTGATCCGGTACACGCCCGCGGGTGCGGTGGATCCGTTGCTGCGCAGGCCGTTCCAGCGGGCGACGATCCGGTCGGAGGTGACCCCCCCGGTGCTGCCGACCCAGGCGCCGGTGCAGGCGTCCCGGACGCTGAGCTGCCAGGTCTGG
Organism: Kineosporiaceae bacterium; assembly: GCA_049283855.1. GTDB lineage: Bacteria > Actinomycetota > Actinomycetes > Actinomycetales > Kineosporiaceae > JADJPO01. The sequence continues at coordinate 11,655 of JBAPWU010000470.1, read as the reverse complement.
CGCCGCGACGGGCCGCCGACCACGGTGGCGGACGTGCTTCCGAGCGGGCTGTAGGCGGGCCAGGCGGCGGGCCAGGACAGGGCGGCTGAGGGAGCGGCCAGGGCGTGGCCGGGGCAGGCGACGTCCCAGTCCACGGCCGGTCCCGTCGTCCACCACTGCACCAGGTGCACCGGGCCGCCGTTGAGGCCGCTGGTCAGGCAGCGGTTCTCTGCGGCGGTACGCCCCCGGGCGCCCACCGTGGCCCAGAACGGGAGGTCGGGGCGCTGCCAGTCGTCGGTGACATTCGTCCACCCGTCGGCATTGGAGTAGATCCCGGCGGGCAGGCCAGCCCGCTCGTAGGCCGACAGCAGGCCCTCGATCACGGCGCGGTTGCCGGTTGCGGCGGCGGCGTTGCTTGCGGCCGCGGGCCACGGCTGCCCCTTGCGCTCCTCGACGTCGATCCAGATCCGCGGTGGGCGCAATCCGATGCCGTGCAACGTGTTCAGGCTGTAGAGCGCCTCGGCGTAGCCGACGTTGCGCAGCCGGCCGGCCGTGGTGTCGGCGGCGAACGGACCGCTGCCGCCATACCGGGTCAGCTGGTCCGTGGTGGGGTAGGCGGCCATCGTGTAGGCGTGGAAGGGGCGGCCGTTGTCGCGGATCCACCGGGCCTGGTCGGCCACGCAGGGGTTCGTGGTGAAGGCCACCCCGGCGGTCAGGCCCAGGACGACGAAACCGGTGCTCGTGGCCGGCATCGGGTTGCCGTAGCCGGCCGGGGGGGCGCACTGCGGCCAGGAGATGTCGTTGCCGATCTGCGTGGCCGCCGACGCCGGCGACGCGAGAGCGATCAGCCCGCTGCCGAGGATGCCCGCCGCCACCGCGCCGGCCAGGAGCCGCCGTCCGAACCCACCCACCATGATCTCCCCCATCGATGCACCGACCGCCGAGCGATGTGACGCTCCGCTGACGATCAGCACCGTACGCCACCGGCGGTGAGCCGTGGGGTGCGCCGGTAGACTCCCGTCCTCGTGGCGCTCACTATCGGCATCGTCGGCCTGCCCAATGTCGGCAAGTCAACCCTCTTCAACGCTCTGACCAAGGCGAACGTGCTTGCGGCGAACTACCCGTTCGCCACGATCGAGCCGAATGTCGGAGTTGTTGCTTTGCCTGACGAGCGCCTCGGCGTCCTGGCGAGGATCTTCGCCAGCGAGCGGCAGGTGCCCGCGGTGGTGTCCTTCGTCGACATCGCGGGCATCGTCAAGGGGGCCAGCGAGGGGGAGGGGCTGGGCAACAAGTTTCTCGCCAACATCCGCGAGGCCGACGCGATCTGTCAGGTGGTGCGCGCCTTCGCCGATGACGACGTGGTGCATGTGGCCGGGCAGGTGGACCCCGCCGACGACATCGAGGTCGTGCACACCGAGTTGATCCTGGCCGACCTGCAGACGCTGGAGAAGGCGATCCCGCGCCTGGAGAAGGAGGTCAAGGGCAGGAGGACCGACCGCTCGGTGCTGGACGCGGCCCTCGCCGCCCAGGAGAAGCTGAACGCCGGGACGCCGTTGCATGCCGTCCGGGGCATGGATCTGGCGCCGATCCGCGAGCTGTCCCTGATGACCGCCAAACCGTTCCTGTACGTGTTCAACGTCGACGAGACCGGGCTGAGCGACACCTCGCTGCAGGACAAGCTGCGCGCGCTGGTGGCTCCGGCCGATGCGATCTTCCTCGACGCGAAGCTGGAGTCGGAGCTGGTCGAACTGGAGCCCGAGGAGGCCGCCGAGCTGCTGGCCAGCGTCGGGCAGGACGTGTCGGGCCTGGATCAACTCGCCCGGATCGGTTTCCACACCCTCGGTCTGCAGACCTACCTGACCGCGGGGCCGAAGGAGTCGCGGGCCTGGACGATCCGGCAGGGCTGGACGGCGCCGCAGGCCGCAGGGGTGATCCACACCGACTTCCAGCGAGGCTTCATCAAGGCCGAGGTGGTCGGCTTCGCCGACCTGGTCGACGCCGGCTCGATGGCCGAGGCCAAGGCCCGCGGCAAGGTGCGGATCGAGGGCAAGGACTACGTGATGGCGGACGGCGACGTGGTCGAGTTCCGGTTCAACGTCTGACGGCAGGCCATCCAGACCTGCTCCGCCGAACGCATCGACGGCCAGACAGTGGCCAGACAGTGGCCAGACAGGGAGCAACAGGGCCAGTGGCACCCTCCCCGCGTGCGGTCGTGGGTGACGGGGTGCGTATGGTCGACATCACCTCCCGTACTGCCTAGAATTCTGGTCATGGAGATGACCTCGTTGGCTGACGCCAAGGCCCGGCTGAGCGAGCTCGTGGCCATGGTCGCCGGTACCTGGGAGCGTGTGGTGATCACCAAGAACGGGCGGCCGGCGGCGGTGCTCATGTCGGTGGAGGATCTCGAGGCACTCGTCGAGACCCTGGAAGTCCTCTCCGACCCCGAGGCGATGGCCGTCATCCGCGCGAGCGAACAGCCTGACGCCGAGTGGACGACGGGTGAGGAGATGGCGGCCATCATGGCCAAACGCTCCGGCAAGGGAGCGGCGTGACCTATGCGCTGCGAGTGAGTCGCTCTGCGCGTCGGAGCCTGGAGCGGGACCTGCCCGAGGCGGTGGCCTCCGCTGTGTGGGAGTTCATCAGCGGCGACCTCCTGGTCAACCCGCACCGCGTCGGCAAGCCTCTGCGGTTCGACCTGGAGGGTTACTTCAGTGCGCGCCGCGGCATGTATCGGGTCATCTATCGCATCCTCGACGAGGAGATCGTGGTGGAGGTGATCAAGATCTCTCCTCGCGCGGACGCCTACACGTGACCATCTCTTGGTGTCTCGCTGTGTCCGAGCGTTCGGACGACGACCTCCTGCCGAACCCGTGCGCGTCTACGCCGACCCGGCCGGCCACCTGTTCTGCACCTTCGTGGCCCGCTGGAACTCCGGATCGGCGTAGGCCGCCGGCCGGGGTTGTGGAGGGTTGATACACGCAGACGGTGCAGAACCCGCCTCAACCTCGTTGAGTCTGAGGGGACGCGGGCGGAGAACGGCGGGTCAGTGGCCGAAGGCGGCGGCGCGGCGTACCACGGGGGGCTGCGCCGACCACGGGAAATCGATCCAGGCGTCGGTGCGCTTCCAGGCGTAGTCGGGCTTGACCACCGAGGCCGGCTTCTCGTAGATCACCGCCACCCGGGCCTCTGCGACGTGCGCGGCGCAGAAGTCGTGCACGATCTCGAGCGTGCGGCCGGTGTCGGCGACGTCGTCGGCGATCAGGATCCTCAGGCCGGACAGGTCCACCGCCGCGGGGGTCGGCGGCAACATGATCGGGACGTCGAGGCGCTGGTCGACTCCGGTGTAGAACTCGACGTTGATCACTGACAGGTTCTTCACCGCCAAGGCGTAGCCGAGGCCCATGCCCAGCCCCAGTCCGCCCCGGGCGATGGACAGGATCAGGTCGGGCGCGTAGCCGTCGTCCGCCACGGCCTGGGCCAGGGCGCGGCAGGCGACGCCGAAGTCCTCGTACGTCAGGATCTCTCGCTCGGTCACGGTGCCGTCCTCGGTTCGCCTGGCCGCGCTGTCGGGACATGACCACCGCTGCGGGTGCGCCTGCTGCATCGGCCACCGGCAGCACGTCCGCCGACAGTCTGGCGGGCGGAGGGCCGGGCCTGCAGCCCGTCGAGCCCTATCGCGCCCCCTGTCGCAGTGGTCGGGTGCCCGAGGTCGACCCGGCGAACCGGTCAGCCTGCCCGCCAGACCAGCCACTTGTCGGAGATCGCGGAGCCGAGATCGACGCCGTGGTGGTGCGCCAGGAGGAGAACGTGGCAGAAGACGTCGGCCACCTCGCGGGCGAACGCGTCGTCCAGTTCCTCGGCAGTCAGGCCTTTGGGGCGGGCCTTGCCCTCGCGCATCAGGTGGGCCTGGGTCAGCTCGCCGATCTCCTCGTGCAGTTTGAGCAGGTGCCAGTCGCCGTCCCGCACGATCCCGAACCGCTCGGCGTAGGCGGCCGAGATGGCCTCGAGCCCGCCGGTCAGCTCGGTCAGGTCGGGCAGGGCGCTCAGGCCGGTCTGGTCCATGCCGACCATCGTGGCGCGGATCGGGTTTGATGGGTCCATGCGCAAGGCGGTGGTGCTCGGCGGTGCGGCGGTGCTGGTCGTCGCGGCGGGAACGAGCGGCTTCCTGATCTGGCGCCAGGCCGCGGCGCAGGACCGGGCCGCGACCGCGGTGATCCAGCAGCTCGCCGCCGCCTGGCAGGCCCGGGACCTGGGCGCCGTCCCGTTCACCCAGCCGGACGCCGCGGCGTCGTTCACCCCGGCGGTCCAGGGCCTGTCGGCCCGCTCGGTCGTGGTCCGTGCAGGCCCGGTCCGTCGGGACGGCGAGAGCGCCGGCGCCGACCTGAGCGTCACCTGGACCCTGCCCGGCGACGTCACCTGGACGTACACCGTCCCCGTGCGCGCCGCGGTCACGGATTCCCGCTGGGCGATCGCCCGGCCGGCCTCGGGCACCTACTGGCACCCCGACCTCGCCCCCGGCGAGACGTTGACCACGAAGCGGTCGCCGGCCACGCGGGGCGACCTGCTCGACCGCTTCGGCACGCCGCTGATGCCGTTGGGCACTGTCTACCCGGTGCAGCTCGACCCGACCCGCGCCGACGCCGCGGTGGCCGCCCGGCTGGAGAAGCTGGTGGAGGCCACGCCGGGCAGCCTGGTCGCCACGCTGGCCGCGGCGAAGAAGGCCGGCACCAAGGCACCGATCCCGGTGATCACCTACCGGGAGGACGACTTCGCCCCGCGCCGTGCGGCCCTCGACGCGCTCACCGGGGTGATCTACCCCCGAACCGTGCAGCCGCTGGCCTCCGGACGCGAGTTCGGTCAGCCCCTGCTCGGCTCCTACGGCGAGGTGACGGCCGAGATCGTCAAGGCCTCCGCTGGCCGGTACCTGGCCGGTGACCGGGCCGGGGTCAGCGGCCTGCAGCGCGCCCACGACCAGACGCTCGCCGGCACGCCGGGGCTGACGGTCACCTCGTCGAAGGGCGCCGTGCTGTTCGAGCAGGCACCGACGCCCGGCGCCGACGTCAGCCTCACCCTCGACCCGCGGATCCAGCGCGCGGCCGAGGCGGCGCTGGCAGCCACCGGCGAGGTGCCCTCGGCGCTGGTGGCCATCGACGTGCCGACCGGGCAGGTGCTGGCCTCGGCGAACCACCCCTGGTTCGGGTTCGACCGCGCGTTGACCGGGCGCTACCCGCCGGGTTCCACGTTCAAGGTGGCCTCCACCTATGCGCTGTTGAGTGGCGGCAAGGTCGATCTCACCGACCCGGTCTCCTGCCCCCCGGCATTCACCGTGAACGGCAAGGGGTTCCGCAACTTCGAGGGCGAGACCCTGGGCTCCCCGACGTTCGCCGACGACGTCGTGCATTCATGTAACACCGCATTCGTCCAGCTGGCCGCACGGCTCGGTGACGGCGACCTGACCGCGGCCGCCAAGACCCTGGGCATCGGCGCCGGCTGGGCGGCCACGCTCGGGGTGGCCGGCGCCGTCGACGGTTCGGTGCCACCGGCCACCGGCCCCGTCGACAAGGCCGCTGCGACCATCGGGCAGGGCCGCGTGATCGTCTCGCCGATGGCGCTGGCCGTGATGAGCGCCTCGGTGGCCCGCGGCGCCTACCTGCCGCCGGCGCTGGTCACCGCACCCGAGCCGGTGGGCCAGGGCACTGGGGCGGCGCCGATCGCGTTGGGCGCCAAGGCCGTCACCGACCTGCGCACGGTGTTACGGCAGGTGGTCACCAAGGGCACAGGCACCGCCCTGGCGGCGGCGCCGGGCAGGCCCGTCTCGGGAAAGACCGGAACCGCCGAGTTCGGCAGCGACTCCCCGCCGAAGACCCACGCGTGGTTCACCGGCTACGCCGGCGACGTCGCGTTCGCCGTCCTGGTCGAGCGGGGCCGCAGCGGAGGGTCGGTGGCCGCACCGGTCGCCAAGCAGTTCCTCACCGAACTCGCCCAGGGCTGACCCTGGAAGGCCAGGGCGCGCCGAGCTCGCTCGGTCGCCGTGCCGCGCATCGTCAGACGTGGCCGCTGAGGTGCGCCATCCGAGCCTCGAGCGCGGCGACGTAGGCGTCGCGCTGCTTGGCCGTGACTGGGGTGTTCCGGCCGCCCTCGGCACAGACCGGCAGCACGTCCACCGACAGCTTCGCCGCCCCGGCCAGGGCCCGGAGTTCGTCGAGCCTGTTCGCGAACGGGGTGCCGCTGCCGGGGGAGTAGGCCCGGACCACCGACTCGATCTCCTCGGGGTACAGGTCGACCTTGGTCACCGCGATGATCAGCCAGGTGGGCTGCTCGCGGCGCACCGCCATGGCGGCGATCCGGTGCGCGGTGATCGTCCAGTCCTCCAGCTCGCGTGCCAACTGGTGCTCACGGTCCACGGCGGCGGTGCCGGTGATACCGGCCACCCGCCGTCCCGTGGCGTACCCGTTGGCCACCACGTGCACCACGCCGTCCACGGCCTCGTCGTGGAAGACGTGGTCGAGGGCGCCGAGCCGGGTCGCGGCGTTCTCGCCGGGCACCACCCGGAACCGGAAGCCGCGCAGTCTCCCGGCATTGCGGGTGCGCTTCTCCATCACCGCCGAGCCCACGTCCGTCGGGACCTGTGCGGCGGCGCGCCGGCTGAGCCGGTCCACCAGCGCGGTCTTGCCCACGCCGGTCATGCCGGTGACCGCGACCGTGGGGTAGCGCTCGCGCAGCGTCCGGCGGGCCCGCTGCCGTCCGCCGGCCAGGGCACCCATCGCCGTGGCCAGGGCCAGGCCGCGGTCGCGGCTGGTGTGGGCCGCGCGACGGCCCAAGCTCACGACCTGAGCGGACGGCGCCTTCATGTCCTTCCCTTCGCCTCGTCGACCTGCACCCCGAACCTAACCCAGCCCGGTCCTCGTCGCTCGGCCTCACCCGTCAGTGGTGGCGCAGCTCCCGGCGCAGCTGTGCCCGCGGCTCGGCGAACCGCACGGTCTCGTAGACGATGAGCAGCACCAGGACCGCGGTGAGGGCGGCCAGGCTCACCAGGGCCGGCACCTCGACCGCGAGCGGGACGAGTGCCACCAGCAGGAGGGCGGCAACGGTGCGGTGACGATTGAACGTCCTGATGTTGCGCCACCGGAATGCGACGTGCGCGATCAGGTAGAGCGCCGTCCCGCCCAGCAGGGCCGCGGCGGGCATGGCGTGCAGCGGGTCACCGACGTGGCCCAGGGTCTTCTTCAGGCCGAGCGCCACCAGCACGATGCCGGCCACCATCGGCAGGTGGAGGTAGGAGTAGGAGTCCCGGGCCATCTCGTTGCGCTCCCGGCCGGCTGGCGCGGTGGCCAGGCGGCGGGCCGCGACCAGGGCGACGACGTCGAAGTACAGCCACCACAGGGCGGCCGCGACGGCCATGCCCAGAATGGCCGCGACCACCACGCCCGCATCGAGACCTGCTTCCGCGCCCAGCCCGATGGCCACGATGGACTCACCCAGGGCGATGAGGACGATCAGGCCATGGCGTTCGGCGAAGTGCTCCGGAGCCAGCCGCCAGCCGTCCGCGCCGAACAGGTAGGGGCCGGCGAGGTCCGCGGTGAGGGCGACCGCCCACAACCCACCCTGCAGCAGGGCGTCGGTGAAGGAGGCGGTCACCAGCAGTCCGGTGGCCAGGGCGGTACTCACCGCCAGCCCGGTGACGGATCTGCGCAGTCGTGCGTCGCCCCGACTGGCCAGCAGGAAGAGCGCGATGTGGGCCACGCGCACCGCGGCATAGGCGCAGGCGAACAGCAGACCCAGGTCCGCGAAGACCTGCGGGATGCACAGCGCCGCGACCAGCAGGCCGGCCATCGCCGCGAACATCGCGAGCCGGACGATCCCCTCCTCGGGGTCGATCACGCTGGTCAGCCAGGCGTACCCGACCCACGACCACCAGAGCATCCCGAGCACCAGCAGGGCCCGGGCCGCGCCGGCCCAGGTGGGGTCGGCGGCCATCAGCGCCGTGCACTGGGTGATGGCGAGGACGAAGACCAGGTCGAAGAACAGTTCGAGCGGCGTGACCACCGCTCGGCCCTCCTCCCGCAGGACGGCCCCGGCGCGCGGACCGGGCGGTACAGATGCCATGAGCCGGGAGTGTACGGAGCCCGCGATCCCGTCAGACAGGGTGCGATCGCCGGGTCGCCAGGTTGTCTACTGCTGTTCCAGGGCGTCCATCAGGTCGATCATGAATTGGGTGTCGTCCATCGTCATCCGCTGCCACCCGTGGGGAGCGCCGAGACCGGCGAGCAGAGCCTGGTCCGAGGGGTTGCCCGCCATCACCTCCAGGCCCGCCAGGATCGGCTTCACCAGGTCGGCGATGGCCGGGCTGGCCAGCAGACAGTGCCGGACGACGTAGATCTTGCTCGAGATGATCAGTCTCAGCCGGTTCCGGGTCACCTGCGACAGGTCGTCGAATGCCGCGCTGAGGAAGAACCCCGCCTGCGCCTCGCCGGACAGCACGGCCTTGGCCACGAGGATGTAGTTGCGCTTGAGCGTGAGCGAGATCTGCTCCCTGCCCAGGTCGGCCGGTTCGAGCAGGATCCGGCAGATCCGCTCGACGTCCGGCGCATCCGTCGCCGCGACCGACAGCGACCCACGCAGGTCCTCCACGACCTGCAGCGGGCCGTCGGCGGCGACGACCACCGCGGCCTCGTCCGAGACCGCCGCCGGCCCGACGATCGGGAGGTAGCCCCGATCGTGCACCAGGGTCGCCGTGTCCGCCGCGTTGGCGAACACGAGGTCGACGGCGCCGGCGTCGAAGGCGGCATGCAGGTCGGCGAAGTCGTCGTAGGGGACGGCGCGGAAGGCCTCGCCGGTCATCCGCTGGATGCGCGTGTTGAGCAGGAACCAGTCGGTGAGGTCGCGCGCGTGCACGTCAGGGCTGATCGCGAACTGACGGGTCATGTCGTCGCCCCCGTGCTGGACTCCTCGCGCAGCATCGAGGCGTACAGCGCGGCGGCGGCCTCGACCTTGGTCCGGGAGGGCTGCCGACGCACCGAGGTGTGGCCGACGATCCCCTCGCCGCGGATCATCGGGATCACCGTCGCGTAGACCCAGTAGAAGCCACCGTCCTTGCGCAGGTTCTTCACATAGCCGCTCCAGCGCTTCCCGGCGTTCACCGTCGCCCACAGGTCGGCGAACGCGGCGCGTGGCATGTCCGGGTGGCGCAGGATGGAGTGCGGCGCCCCGATCAGCTCCGCCCGGGAGAACCCGGACATGCGGACGAACGCCTGGTTGCACATGGTGATCGTGCCGGCGGCGTCGGTCTGCGACACGATCAGCTCCCCGGTCGGGAACAGCGTCTCCCGATCGGTGGTGATCACGGTGCGGGACGTGCCGTCGTAGTACCGCAGGACCTGTGTGTCACCGGTCCCGAGCACGTCCTCGGGGGTCATGTCACGCATGGGCGTCAGATCAGCCCGGCGAGCTCCTTGGCCGCCAGCTTCATCTCGTAGAGCAGCAGACCGAGCCGGGCGTCGGAGTTGGAGATCGTCTCGAGCACGGTCTCGGTACCGGCCTGCATCAGGATCACGTACCCGCCACTGCCCTTGACGTAGACCTGTTCCAGCGATCCCCGCTTGAGTTCGGCGACGGTCCGTGCGCCCATCGACAGCGCGGCGGCGCCCATCGCCGAGACCCGGTCCTCGTCCGTGCCGCCCGGGAGCGCGGACGCCAGGGGCAGGCCGTCCATCGTCACCAGGGCCGCCCCCTCGACATCGGGGGAGCTGGTCACCAGGGTCTGCAGCACGGCCTGGATTCGTTCGGTGCGGTTCATGTCGCCCACTCCTTGGCACGAGATCATCTGGCGACGGTCTGATCCGGGTGTCGCCTCGGCAGGCAGCGTAATCACACAGGTCAGGACTCTGATCACGAAAGCCGGATATCACCCGCAGGGACGCATCGCCGAGGTGGGTGACGCCGCGCGCGGTCAGCGGGCGATGACGACGAGCATCTGGTTCCCGCCGCGCTGGAACTCGTACGTCACCGGACGGATCTCGACGCGGTGGCCGTCGGCGCCCAGATCGCGGACCAGAGCGCCGAGGAAGGGCGTGGCGGCGCCGTCCCCGGCCTGCACCAGAGGGAACACGCGCACCTCGGCGGCCACCCGCGCCAGCTCGGTGAGCGCTGCCCGGTGCCAGGTCTCGTCGAATCGGCGCGCCCAGGTGAACAACAGGTGCGAGCAGACGGCGAGGTCGAAACCCCTGTCCGCGAACGGCAATCGGGGGAGTTCGGCGGCCAGGTACCGGCTCGGGTGGGTCCGGCAGTCGGCCAGGAACCGCTCGGCCGCCACCGCGCGCAGGTCGTCGCGGTGCTGCCGGGTGCCGTACCAGTCCCAGACGAACTGGGCCTCGTGGTCGTCCACGAGTTGTTGTCCGCCGGCCAGGCTCTCGCGCACCGCTGCCTCGACCTGCGCCGGACCCCGGGCGAACACCGGGTCCGCCGCCACCGCGTGACCGCCTGCCGCGGACACCTCGGCTACCAGGCTCGCGGCACCGGCGCAACAGTCGAGCAGCCGGCCGGTCAGATCGGCGTCGGTGAGCGAGAACATCGCCCGGTACTCGGCCAGGCTCCGCGAGGTCACGAGCACGCGGTCACGCTACCCCGCAGCGGATGAGGCCCGAGAGGTGCTCGCGCAAGCCCTCGGCGTCCCTCAGAGCGAGGAACCGACCAGGGCGCCGACCCCGTAGGTGACCGCCATGCCGAGCGCTCCCACGGTGACGTTGCGCAGCACCGCCGGAAGCCACCGGGACTGGCCCATCCGCGCGCTCACGTACCCGGTCAGCGCCAGTGCGGCCACGACGGCGACGAAGCAGACGACCACCCGGATCCCCTGCGGCGGCAGGAGGATCGCCAGCAGGGGCAGAAGGGCTCCGACGCAGAAGGCGAAGAACGAGGCCCACGCCGCCTGCCACGGACTGGTGAACGCATTCGGGTCGATCTTCAACTCGGCCTCCGCGTGCGCGCCGAGCGCATCGTGCGCCGTCAGTTCCTCGGCCACCTGCCGGGCGAGGCCCTCGCTGATCCCTTTGTTGCGGTAGATCGCGGTCAGCTCGGCGAGCTCGTGGTCGGGCAGGGTCTCGAGCTCCCAGCGCTCAAGCTCGATCATCGCCTTCTCGGTGTCGCGCTGCGTGCTCACCGACACGAATTCGCCGCCGGCCATCGACAGGGCCCCGGCGACCACGCCGGCCACGCCGGCGGTGAGGATCGCCGTCCGGTCCTGGGTCGCCCCGGCCACCCCGACCACCAGCCCCGCCACCGACACGATCCCGTCGTTGGCGCCGAGCACTCCGGCCCGCAGCCAGTTCAACCGGGCCGAGATGTCAGAACCATGGGCCTCTTGACCGTGCTGGGTGACCTCCATGGCCTCCACGCTAGCCGCGATCAGCCGCGCGGGTCAGCCGAGCAGCGGGTCAGCCGAGCGGGTGCAGATGCACGCCTCGTTGCCCTCGCTGTCGGCGAGCACCCACCACGACGGTGCGTGCCCGTCGTCGACCAGCCGCCCTCCCGCGTCGAGGCAGGCCCGCACGCGGGAGGGCGCGTCGGCGTCCGGCACGTGGATGTCGAGGTGGAGGCGCCCTCGCCCCGGTCGCGGGGCGCTCAGCTGCTGGAACCACAGCACGGGGCCGCGCCCGTCCGGGGCCGCCAGTTCGGGGC
>JBAPWU010000469.1:0-1695 GCA_049283855.1 Kineosporiaceae bacterium | reverse complement strand
GGGCCGGGTCGGCCACCCGGCCGTGCCACAGCGCGGCGTTCACCGCCAGCACCCCACCCGGGCGCAGCAGCCGCAGCCCCTGTTCGACGTAGGCCTCGCACTGCTGCGGCTCGGCGTCGACGAGGACCAGGTCGTAGGCGCCGTCGGCGAGCCGGGGCAGGACATCCGCGGCGCGCCCGGAGATCACCCGGGCGCGGTTGGCGCGGGCCCCGACCTCGGCGAACGCCTCACGGGCGGCCCGCTGGTTCTCCACCTCGACGTCGATGGTGGTCAGCACCCCGTCGGCGGGCATCCCGCGCAGCAGGAAGATCCCGGACACCCCGGCCCCGGTGCCCACCTCGACCACCGCTCGCGCCTGGAGGGTCGTGGCCAGCAGGGTGAGCACCGCTCCGGCCCCCGGGGTCACCGCCTCGCAGCCGAGCTCGCGGGCACGGGCCCGGGCCCGGTCGACCACATCGTCCTCGGGCACGAAGTTCTCGGCGTAGGCCCAGGTCGCTGGGCTGGGGGCGTGGATGGCGGTCTCCTTCGGCTGCGGTCGCCGGCGGGGCGTCACCGGCGGGTGGTGAGGATCAGACTAGTTCGCCCGCGGCTCGCCGTGCGCAGGCCGGGCCGGGAACCCTGGTCGCGTCGGCCCCGTTGGCTGGGCAGGACGGTGCGACGTGGGCGAGGATAGGAGGAGCCGGTGACGGGGTATGCGATGCCGCTGCAGCTGACGGGGGCGCGCCGATGGTCGCCGCCGCGGGCTCATCGGGAGAGGACGGCCGTGACGCACGACGCCGGGAACGAGGCGGCACCCCTCGAGGTGTCCGCCGAGCCCGACGCGGCGCCGGCCTGGACCCCGCCCACCTGGGAAGAGGTGGTCACCCAGCACTCGGCTCGGGTGTTCCGGCTCGCCTACCGGCTCACCGGCAACCGCCACGACGCCGAGGACCTCACCCAGGAGGTGTTCGTCAGGGTGTTCCGGTCGCTGTCCTCCTACACCCCGGGCACCTTCGAGGGCTGGCTGCACCGGATCACCACGAACCTGTTCCTGGACCAGGTGCGGCGCAAGCAGCGGATCCGTTTCGATGCGCTGCCCGATGACGCCGGCGACCGGATGGCGGGGAACGACGTCGGCCCGGAGCGGATGTGGGAGTTCAACAATCTCGATCATGACGTCCAGGCCGCGCTCGACACCCTGCCCCCGGAGTTCCGGGCCGCGGTGGTGCTGTGCGACATCGAAGGCCTGTCCTACGAGGAGATCGCGGCCACTTTGAACATCAAGCTCGGCACCGTCCGTTCGAGGATCCATCGGGGCCGGGCACAGCTGCGCCAGGCCCTGGCGCACCGCCGTCCGGATCGGCCTCGGGCGCTGACCGACGCCTCGACGCCCACGGCCACCCCGGTGGGCCCGGTCGCGTTCACCGCCAGCGGGAAGGTCCAGCCGTGAGCCATCTCGCCGAGCGGATCAGCGAGCTGGTCGACGGGCGGCTCGCTGCGGAGGCGACCGAGCAGGCGCACGCCCATCTCGCGGGGTGCCCGACCTGCCGGGAGATGGTCGAGGCGGAGCGGCTGACCAAGGCCCGGCTGTCGGCCCTGGAGGCCCCGGCGCTCAGCGCCGAGCTGCTCGGTCGGCTCCTGGCCGTCGGCGGTGCCTCCGACGTGGTCCGCGACCTCGACGTCCCGGCGCTGGACGCCGGCCCGGCCGGATCGCGC
>JBAPWU010000468.1:0-3428 GCA_049283855.1 Kineosporiaceae bacterium | reverse complement strand
GCCCAGAACGGCTGGGGAATGGCCACCGCCGACGAGCCGCCGCGCCCGGGCACCACGCTCGAGGATCTCGCCGCTCTGAAGACCCCGTTCCGGCCGCACGGCCGGATCACCGCCGGCAATGCCGCGGGCCTCAACGACGGCGCCACCGCCTGCCTGCTCGCCGCGGCCGACACCGCGGCCGAACTGGGCCTGCCGGCGCGGATGCGCCTGGTCGGGTACGCGTTCGCCGGCGTGGACCCGGAGGTGATGGGCGTCGGCCCGGTACCGGCCACCGAGAAGGTGCTGGCCCGCACCGGGCTGAGCATCGACGACATCGGCCTGTTCGAGGTGAACGAGGCGTTCGCCGTCCAGGTGCTGGCCTTCCTGGACCACTTCGGGATCGCCGACGACGATCCGCGGGTCAACCCGGACGGCGGCGCGATCGCGATCGGTCACCCGCTGGCCTCCAGCGGGGTGCGCCTGATGACCCAGCTGGCACGCCACTTCGCCACCCGCCCCGACGTCCGCTACGGCCTGACCACGATGTGCATCGGGATCGGCATGGGCGGTTCGGTGATCTGGGAGAACCCGAACCACCCCGAGTACGGCAACGGCAACGGCAACGACGCCGGCAACGGCAAGGAGCGTGCGGAATGAACGCCCAGCGCGACGAGGTGGTCACCCACGCCCTGGCGCGGGACATCGCCCTTCCCGGCGACGGCGGCATCCTGGCCCTGGTCACCCTGGACAACGGCCGTGACCACACCCGGCCGACCACCTTCGGGCGGGACGGGCTGACCGAGCTGGACAGCGTGCTGGCCACGCTGGCCGGGCGGGCGGCGTCCGGGGAGATCGTCGCGGTCGCCGTCACCGGCAAGCCGTTCTTCTTCCTGGCCGGGGCCGACCTGACCATGCAGGCCGCCGGCGGCGGGCGGGACGACGCCGTCACCCTCGGGCGGCTCGGCCACCAGGCCTACCGGCGCCTCGGCGAGATGGCCGTGCCCACGTTCGCGTTCGTCAACGGCGCGGCCCTGGGCGGCGGGGTCGAGCTGGCGCTGCACTGCACCTACCGCACCATCTCCTCGGCCGTGCCCGCGGTCGCCCTGCCGGAGTGCTTCCTCGGCATCCTGCCCGGCTGGGGCGGCACCTACCTGCTGCCGCACCTGATCGGAGCGGCGAAGGCGCTCGAGGTGATCGTCGCCAACCCGTTGAGCAACAACCGGATGCTGAACGGCCCCAAGGCCTTCGCCCTCGGCATGGCCGACGCGATGTTCGAGCCGGCCGACTTCCTGGAGCGGTCGATCGCCTGGGCGGCCGACGTGCTCGGCGGCGCGGTGACGGTCGAGCGGGCGCCGGTGGACACCGGCGAGGCGGCCTGGACGGCGGCACTGGCCGGTGCGCGGGCGCTCGCCGACACCAAGCTGCACGGTGCGGCCCCGGCGGTGTACCGGGCGATGGACCTGGTCGCCCTGGCCCGCACCGCCGACCGGGACACCGCGTTCGAGGCCGAGACCCAGGGCCTGGCCGACCTGATCATGAGCCCGGAGTTCCGCTCCGGCCTGTACGCCTTCGATCTGGTGAACAGGCGGGCCAAGCGCCCGGTCGGCGTCCCCACCTCCGCCCCGGCCCGGCCGGTGACCACGGTCGGGGTGGTCGGCGCGGGGCTGATGGCCAGCCAGCTCGCCCTGCTGTTCGTGCGCCGGCTCAAGGTGCCGGTGGTGCTCACCGACCTGGACGCCGAGCGGGTCGAGCGAGGCGTCGCCGCGGTGCACGACGAGATCGACGCCCTGCTCGGCAAGGGCCGGCTGTCCCCGGACGCCGCCAACCGGCTGAAGGCCCTGGTCACCGGATCCGTCGACGTGGCAACGGCGTTCGCCGGGGCCGACCTGGTGATCGAGGCGGTGTTCGAGCAGCTCGAGGTCAAGAAGCAGGTCTTCGCCCGGCTCGAGGAGGTGGTCACCCCCGAGTGCGTGCTGATGACCAACACCTCCTCGCTGTCGGTCTCGGCGATGGCCGCGGACCTCAAGCACCCCGAGCGGGTGGTGGGGTTCCACTTCTTCAACCCGGTCGCCATCCTGCCCCTGGTCGAGGTGGTGCGCGGCGAGCACACCGACGATGCCACCCTGGCCACGGCGTTCGCGGTCGGCAAGGCGCTGAAGAAGTCGTGCGTGCTGGTCAAGGATGCGCCCGCGTTCGTCGTCAACCGGCTGCTCATGCGCTTCCTCGGCGAGGTGAACGCCGCCGTCGACGAGGGCACACCGATCGAGGTGGCCGACCGGGCCCTGGAGCCGCTCGGGCTGCCGCTCAGCCCGTTCGTGATGCTGCAACTGGTCGGCCCGGCGGTGGCACTGCACGTGGCCGAGACCCTGCATGCGGAGTTCCCGGACCGGTTCACGGTCTCGACCACCGTGCGGGCGATCGTGCAGGCCAAGCGCAGCGGCGTCTACGCCTGGGGCATGGACGGCAAGCCGTACGTGGACGAGGAGATGAAAGCTCTTCTGCCCCAGGGTGGTTCACCCTCGACCGAGGAGCAGGTGCGGGAGCGGGCGCTCACCGCTCTGGCCGAGGAGTGCCGGATCATCCTCGCCGACGGCATCGTCGCCGAGGCCGCTGACATCGACCTGTGTCTGATCATGGGCGCCAACTGGCCGTTCCACCTGGGCGGCATCACCCCGTACCTGACCCGCACCGGGCACCCCATCGCGTGACCCTCTCGGATCGTGGTCACTTCATGATCAGTGTGCACTTGATGGCTGAATCCCACGCGGATGCCACCGCCGATTGCACACCGGTGCCGCATCGATGATCACGTAGGCACCTCCCAACGGGTGGTGAGGCCTCAGGTGAAGTTGGTTCGCAGGGTGCGCGCGTAGCCGGCCACCCCGCGGGTCAGACTCGCCCGGTCGGTCCTCAGCACGCTGCGCAGCACCGCCGCCTCGGTCACGTCCGGTCCCTGCCCGGGCGCCGTGGCCGCGGCCGCGCTGTACAGGCGGAACAGCGAGTCCTCGCCGTAGTGCGCGGCGATGTACAGGCAGGTCAGCCAGGAGTCGGTGTACGCCCGGGCCACCTCGGCGTTGCTGCCCCCGTAGAACAGCGCGCCGTCGCTGATCAGGGACGGTCTCCAGGTGCCCCTGCGCAACTGCTGCCAGGTGGGGCTGGGCAGGCCGCGCCGGTCCATCGCCGTCACCCCGCTGACCGCGCCGCCGCGCAGCACCCGGTAGGCGGTGTACTCGGCCGTGCCCTCGACCAGCCAGGTCGGCACGTCACCGCTGCCTTCGAGGGCGAGGGCCACATGGGTGACCTCGTGCCGCAGCACCGCCTGCGCCCGGGAGTCGGTGCGCTGGAGCAGGAACGGGGTGATCGCCAGGCGTGCCGCCACCGGCGCCGACCCGTCCAGCCCCCGACCGGGCAGGGTGCGCACCTCGGCCGCGAAGGCGGCCGGGTCGCTG
>JBAPWU010000467.1:0-23150 GCA_049283855.1 Kineosporiaceae bacterium | reverse complement strand
GCGTGGACGGCGCGGACGGCGCGGACGGCGCGGACGGCGCGGCCATGTTGGTGGTCGATCTCGACCGGTTCAAGGACGTCAACGACAGCCTCGGGCACGACGTCGGCGACGCCCTGCTGATCGAGGTCGCGCGGCGCTTGAGCGCCCTGGTGGCCTCCCGTGGCAGTGTGTGCCGACTCGGTGGGGACGAGTTCGCCGTCCTGCTGACCGGCGTCGGAACGCCGGACCGGGCCCTCGCCCTGGCGGGCGAGGTGGTGCTTGCGCTGCGGGACCACTTCCGGTTGGACGGGCTGACCCTGGAGATCGACGGCAGCGTGGGTGTCGCCTGCGCGCCGCAGCATGCCGGGGATGCGGCGACGCTGCTGCGGATGGCCGACCTCGCCATGTACAGCGCCAAGTCCGAGCACTCCGGGGTGGCGCTCTACGACCCCGGCCGCCACGTGGACATCCCCCGCCGGCTCGCCGTGTTCGGCGAGCTCCGCCGCGCGTTGACGGACCATGAACTCCGCCTGCACTACCAGCCGGTGACGCACGTGGCGACCGGCCAGGTGAGCGGGGTGGAGGCACTGGTGCGCTGGCAGCATCCGGCCCGCGGGCTGCTGCCGCCGTCGGAGTTCCTCGACGTCGCCGAGCAGACCGGTCTCATCCACCTCCTGACGACCTACGTCCTGGACCAGGCGCTGCGGGACTGCCGGCGGTGGTTGGATCAGGGCCTGTCGCTGGTCGTCGCGGTGAACCTCTCCACCCGTCGGCTGATGGACTCCGAGCTGCCACACGAGGTCGCCCGGCTCCTCGCTCAGCACGGCGTCCCGGCGTCGCTGCTGGTCCTAGAGGTAACCGAGACCGCGGCGATGGCCGATCCGGCCCGCGCCCTGTCGGTGTTGCACCGGCTGCGACGGCTGGGGGTCCATCTCTCGGTGGACGACTTCGGGACCGGGCACGCCTCGCTGGCCTACCTGAGCCGGCTCCCGGTGACCGCGCTGAAGATCGACCGCTCGTTCGTGATGTCGATGGAGTCCGACTCGGCCAACATGACGATCGTCAGGTCGACCCTTGACCTGGCCCGCAACCTCGGGCTGCAGGTGATCGCCGAGGGGGTGGAGACCGGTTCCGCCTATCGCGCGCTGGCGTCCTTCGGCTGTGACCAGGCGCAGGGCTACTGGCTGGCCACCCCAGGGCCGGCGCACGACGTCCCCCGCGTGATCACAGAACTGCAGCAGCGTCTGCTCGCACCCGCCGCCTCCACCGCACCGCCCCAGCCACTGGTGGTCGACCCGGCGTGCTCCGGCGTCCCGCAGCCCAGGACGCCCAGCGATTCCCCCGTGGACGCACCACCGCCTCGGTGACCTGCCGAGTCGCCCGGGCAGCCGGCGCGCGCCTCGTGGTCACCCGCCGTCCGAGGGGTCGACGACCGCCACCGATATCAGGGTGACGCCCAGGTCGCGGATCTTCGTGAGCAGCCCGTGCAGCTCCGCCTGGTCCGCGACGAGCCCGCTGAGGCTGGTCGTGCCGTCGGTCTCATGGGTCAGGGTGAGGTCACCGAACCAGGCAGACCAGTGGTCGTCGAGGTGTCCGGCTACCCCGAACCTGTAGCAGGCGGGGGCCTGTCGTCCCGGCGCGCGGGCCATCAGGCCACCGCTTTCGTTCTCGCCCTGCTGGTTCGGCGGTGGCCAGGACGCCGGCGGATGACGTACTCGGCGACGGCGAGGTTGATGCCCCAGCCAGCACCGAGCATCAGGTCGTAGGTGAGCTCGCCGGCGCCGAAGACGGCGGCCCCGATACCGAGGGTGAACACCTGGGTTCCGGCCCCGAGGGCGAGCGCGTAGGCGCGCGCCATCCACGCCCGGTGACGGGTGACGTCGCCGCGGCGGATCGCTGCGATCCCGAGCACGAGGCTCGCCGCCAGACCCGACCCGAACGCGAGCCTGAACAGGTGACTCAGTGGCCCGGTGCCGGGCTGGCGAGCGTAGAACTGCGTCATGTACATCGCCGAGAACGCCACGGCCAGACCCAGGACCACGAGCACCCGACCGGCCCGCCGGTGCCAGCGGGGCCAACGGCGTCGGAGCGCCGCGGAGAACTGGAAGGCCCCCAGGACGGCGTAGGCCAGCCCGCAGGTGATGTGCACGATCACCGGCAGGGGGGAGGTGGTGAGGCGGGGATTCGCCGGCATGACGTGCGGCCCGCCGAACACCTCGACCAGCCGCATCGTCCCGGTGACACCGGGCACCAGGACGAGCGCGAGCAGCGCGAACGGCACCCACCCGGTCGGCCGAGCCGACCGGGTGGCTGCCCGCGCGTGGATCGTCACTTGACGCCGGCCGGGTCGAGCGTCGAACCGACGGGGACGGTCAGGGTCAGAGCGGCCGCGGTGCGCTGGTCGCGCCACAGCGAGTAGCCCAGGCCGATCATGGCGATACTGGGCGGGACGGCGAACAGCCGCTCGTTGATCTGCGGCAGCAGCGGGATCGCGCCGGTGGCGACGGTGCCGAAGGCGAGCAGTACTGCCGCCCAGCGGGCGAGGATGCCGGCGCGCCACAGGGCGATCCCGAAGAGCAGGCCACCGCCCAGGTAGCCGATGCCGGCGAGCATGCTGAGCGGCTGCATCAGACCGACATCGCCGACGGCGTGACCTCCGGTCGCGACGGCGACGACGTCGTTGACGTAGCCGGGTTCGCTGTGAGCCAGCGTCGGCAGCACACACACCGCCACGATCTGGACGCCCAGCATGACGAGATAGCCGACGCTGAACAGGAGGTACCCCAGCAGGCCGAGCACCCCGGTCTGCCTGACCTGTCGCAGGTACATGCCGGTGATGCCGGCGAGCGACAGCACGGCCATCACCACCTTCACCGCTTCTCGGACCGAGAACTCGGTCGTGGTGACGAAGGCGGCATCGATGTGGGGGTGTTTGATCTGGACTGCGATGAACAGCAGGCCCGCCGCGACGGCGCTCAGGCCGGCCGCTCGGGTGAGCGTGGTGGTGGTGACGTTCATGTCCGGCTCCCTGGTTCGAGGTCCGTGGCGCAGCGCCGCGGTGTGTCTCGAACGTACGGACGCATGGGGTGACTCGACGTCACCCCATGATGTGACTGACTGGATGACCTCTGCCCGCCCGGCCGGCTACAGCAGGCCGAGCTCGCGTGCGCGGCGGACCGCCGCTCGGCGGCTGGTGACGTCGAGCTTGGTGAAGATGTGCTTGGTGTGAGTCCGCAGCGTGTTGTGCGAGATGAAGAGCTGGCGGGCGAGCTGCGGCCCGCTCAGGTCGCTGTCCAGCAGCCTCAGGACCTGCAGCTCCCGGTCGCTCAAGGACTCTGCCGATAGCACCGGCCGCTGCTGCGGCCCGGCTCCTACGCCGTCCTGACCTGGGTTGAGGCTGAGCAGGCGACGCGGATGGCCGCCGCCGACGCCCTTCTCCTCGGCGTCCCGCAGCAGCTGCACCATGGGGGCGCCCTCGTCGAGGAAGAGCCGCACGTAGCCTTCGGGTTCGGGCGCCTCGGCCCACGCGTGACCCAGGGATGCCAGGGCCTGAGGCCGATCTCCCAGCGAGTCCTGAGCAAGAGCCTGCAGCATGCGGATCTCGATCAGGGTCCCCAGGCGTCCAGACGTCTCGGCGGCCTCCTCCAGCCGGGCCAACAGGCTCAGCGCCTGCTCCAACGTGCCGCTGACGGGGTCCGCCCGGTGCTGCGCGATCAGAAGGCGCGCCAGGGTGAGGTGATCGAACTCGACCAGATCGTCGAGATCGTCCGTGGCGGACACGCCTCGTTCACGCGCCCAGTCGATGGCCCGGGACAGATTGCCCTGCGCGATCCAGATGCGGGCCTTCATCGCGGGGAGGGGACGCAGGTTCGGGAAGAACCCCGGCCGGTAGTGCTGCTCCGCCGCCTCCAGCAGGGTGATGGCCTGTTCCGCGTCGCCCTCGGCCTCGACGACTCGGCTCCTGGCCACGAACCACCGGTATCGGCTCTCGGCCCGCGACGCTCGCTGACCCAGCACTCCGGCTCGATCGAGGTGTCCGGCGGCGCTCGCGAGGTCGCCGACCTCGCGGTCGATCTCGCTGATCCCCACGAGCAGGTCGGCTGTTGCGCTCGTCATGGCGTCGCCCTGTGCCTCGGCCCGCTGCAGCGCGTGCTGGATGAGTCGCCGTGCCGTGCTTGGTCGACCCGCAGCGAGCCACATGTCGGCGAGCACGACGGTGCTGTTCAGCGCGTCGACCTCGTTGCCGGCCGCGCTCAGGCTTGCCACCGCCTGCGTGAATGTCTCCAGCGCGCTCACCACGTCCCCCTGAGCCCATGCGGCAAGACCGAGGAACCCGGCGGCACCACCTCGCGCGAGATGATCGGTGGGGCCGGCCAGGTCGAGAGCGTGCCGAGCGTGATGCGCCGTGCCCGACACATCGCCCCGGGCCTGCGCGAGAGAGGCGCGGAAGATGGCGATGGTCGCCGGCAGCGTGCGCAGGTCGTCGGTCACGGCCCACGGCGGAGCCGACCCGTCCGGCACGCCGGCCAGCGCGCGTTCCGCGTCGTCGAGCCGGGGCTCGACCGCGTCGAGGTCGCCCGAGAGCATGAGCATGTATCCGCGGAAGACGCTGAGCACCGGGCTGCGCCGGACGGCGTCGTCGGGCAGTGCCTTCAGCCAGCCGAGCAGCATTGCCTCGTGCCGGTTGCGTCGGATCGCCGGCACCGCCAGCTCCATGAGGTAGACAGCGCGGTCGATGTCCCGCGCAGCCAGTGCGTGCCTGACCGCCTCCTCCGCAGAGTCATGCGCCTCGTACCAGCGGCTGGCGCGCTGATGCAGTTGCGGAACCAGGTCCGGCTGCTCGGCGAGCAGGCGCGCCCGAAGCACGTCGGCGAAGAGGTGGTGGTAGCGGTACCACTCCCGCCGATCGTCCAGGGCGACGAGGAACAGGTTGGCGCGCTCGAGGGTGATGAGCATGGCGGCCCCGTCGTCGCGGCCGGTGACGGCGTCACACACCGGCCCCGTGAGGCGGTCGAGAACCGCTGACTGCAACAGGAAACCGCGAACCGGGGCCGGTTGATGCCGCAGCACCTCCTCGACCAGATAGTCGACGATGTATCGGTCGTCCCCGGCGAACCGGGCGATGAAGCCGCCGACGTCGTCGCGCCCCTGGATCGAGAGTGCGGCGAGCTGAAGCGCGGCGATCCACCCCTCGGTGCGTTCCTCCAGCGCCGTGATGTCCTCCGGGGAGAGGTGCAGCCCCGCCACCCCGTTGAAGTACGCGGCCGCCTCGGCGGGGGTGAAGCGCAGGTCCGCAGCACGGACCTCGGCCAGTTCCCCGCGCACCCGCCACCGGGGCAGCGGCAGGTCGGGGTCGGCGCGCGTGCTGATCACCACGTGCACGTGGGGCGGCAGGTGCTCCAGGAAGAAGGTCATGCCCTCGCTGAGATCGTGGCTGTCGACCAGGTGGTAGTCGTCGAGCACCAGCCAGACCTCGCCCGGTGCCGCGGCCAGCTCGTTGAGCAGCGTGGTGAGCACGAGGCGGGTCGGGCCGGGCGAGGAGGTGATGAGCTCCACCGCATTCGGGCCGACGCCGGGCACCGCCTCCTGGAGCGCCGCCACCACGCAGGTCCAGAACGACGCAGGCTCACTGTCCTCGGGGTCGAGCGAGAGCCACGCCACGGAACGGTCCTCCCCGGCCGTGTCGTCCAGCCACTCGGCCAGGAGCGTCGTCTTGCCGAACCCGGCCGGGGCGGAGACCAGCGTCAGCCTCGCCCCAGCTGCTCGGCGCAGACGATCACGGAGTCGGGCTCGCGCCACCAGACCGGGCCGCGGCCTGGGGACATACAGCTTGGTCGCAATCACCGGACCTGCCATGGCATCCCCATTCCAAGGTGCACAACCGTGTCCGAGGGGTGTGCCGCGTCCAACGCTAGTCCAGCGACGTGGTCGGCGTTCGCCGCGCCGGAGGAGCTGCCGCCGCGCTCGCCGGCGCGCTGGACCTGATCGCCGCTCTCGGCGGGGGAGTCGTGGAGGGGTATCCCGAGGACGCCGACCCGGTGCCCTCCGGGTTCCTGTACCCGCGGCGCTGTCGACCTACGAGAAGCCTTCGTGCCCTTCGCCGTGGGTGCCGTGGTGCTGTACGTCCTGCTCTGTACCGAACCCGACTGGTTCCTCGCTTCATCGCGGTCTGGGGCCTGGTCGCCGTGGCACTGGTGGTGACCTTCAACCTCACCGGAGCCGACGTGACCGAGTTCGGACCGGCGGTGCTGCTGGTGGCCCCGATCATCCTCAACGAGTTCTTCCTGGCCGGCTGGCTGATCGTGAAGGGCTTCGACGAGAAGGCACTCACGCCGTCGGACGCGCCGGCTGCTGACGGCGCTGCTGGAGCCGGCCCCTCCAGTTGATCGGTGGCCGATGAGGACTCCGCGCTCCTGGTCGCCCGCGGCCAGCCGAGCGTGCGCGTCGTCAGCCGATGGGTGGGTGACTGGTCCCAGTAGGCGGCGGCGAACGCCTCGCCGGCGGGACACGAGACAGGCTATCCCCGGTTGACCAGGTCACGGGCTTTGGCGGGGTGGTGTCGATGAGTGCCTGCGGAGGGTATCGCTGAGGATCAGGTGGGTGACGTCGGCGAGACGTTGGTTGTGTGAGCGGGCGTAGTTCCGGATCGTGGTGAAGGCCTCGTTCATGTCAATCCCGTAGCGTTCGGCCAGGACGCCTTTGGCCTGTTCGATGCGGATCCGGGTGTTCAAGGCTGTCTGGAGCTGGTCGGCGACGATCCGGTGACCGTGGATGGCCCGCTCCTGCAGGAGGCCGATCGCCGCCATGTCCGCCAGTCCTCTGGCCAGCTTGAGATCGCTCTCACCGAGCGCCGAAGGGCTTTCCCGGGACAGGTTCAGGTCCATGACTCCGATCCGGATCTGCCCGACCTGGAGCGGGAACGCGAACACCGCCCGGACGGGGCTGCCCACCAGCGCCGGAAGCAGCCCCGGCCATCGACCCGCCGAGACCAGGCGTAGATCGGGCTCCAACACCGGGCGCCGCCAGGTGGCGGCGTCCACGCATGGCCTCTCACGGAACGAGAACTGCAGTTCATCCAACAACGCCGCCGGCGCGTCCGTCGCCGCGAGCACCCCGGCGGGATCAGTCTGGTTCATCACCGACAGGGACGCCCACTCGCCGGCACCTGCGCGGCCGCCGTGTGACACAACCTGTCCGGCAGTGACCTCCCCTGGGTGGCCGCTGCCAACGTGTGCAGGATCCGATCGACCCGGGGACTGTTCACCCGCCCCACCCGAACCGGACCGCTATGCCCGCGGGAGCAGCGTGCCGGCACTCACCACATCGTGCGCACTCGACCCCCACGGGCAGACTCCCCTCAGCCACGGCAACGGCTCCGGGGCCGCTGGTGGTCGTGGCCAGAAGTGAACCCGCCGAATCCAACGCCCGCCAGTGCTGATCGTCCCACGGCGCCAAGCGGCCCCACCCCCCCCAGCAGGCCCCCACCAGGAGAGACCGGTGGGCGTGGGGACGACGTTCGGCTCACGTGGGCAGGGCCTCGTGGCCCTAGCGTGATGACTGGAGGCGGGAACGGGGCTGAGGTGACTGGGTCAGGTGGGCAGGTCGGGTCGCTCCGGGGGGCACGTTTCGTGGTGGGGCTGCTGGACTCGCCGGCGGGGGTGTATCTGCATGTTCCGTTCTGCGAGCGGATCTGCCCGTTCTGTCCGTACAACAAAGTGAGGGCACGCCAGGATCTGGCGGTGCGGTACTTCGCCGCGCTCGGCCGCGAGGTGGATGCGATCACGGGGGAGTACCGGCGTCGCTTCGGTCTGCCGTTCTCGTCGCTGTACGTCGGCGGCGGCACGCCCACGCTGTACCCCGAGGCTCTGGCCGATCTGCTCGGGCGCCTGCCGACCACGGGTGAGCGTGCCGTCGAGGTGCTGCCCAACCATGCCACCCCCGACCGGCTCGACCGGCTGGCGACGATCGGGTTCAGCGCTGTCAGTATCGGTGCGCAGTCCTTCGACGACGGGGTGCTGCGTCACCTCGGCCGCCCGCATGACGCCGCGATGGCCCGGGCGGCCGTCGATGCGGCGGTGGGGCGGTTCGCCTGCGTGGACGTCGACCTGATCGTGGATGTGGCCCTGGAGCGGCGCGGCCAGGACTCTGTCGCTGCGGCGGGGACCTTCCTGCGTGACGTCGAGTCCTGCTTCGCGGCGGGTGTCGACCAGGTCTCCACCTACCCGTTGATGCGTTTCGGGTACACCCCGTTCGGGCGCGCCGAGCATGAGCGGGGGCGCGAGCATGCCGTGCTGGCGCAGGTCGGCGACCTGGCTCGGGCGATGGGCTACGAGCGGCGATCGGTCTGGACGTTCAACCGGAGGGGAAGCGCCCCGTTCACCTCGATCACCCGACGGCGCTTCCTGGGGATGGGCGCCGGGGCGACGTCGGTGACCGGCCGGGACTTCCTGGTCAACCACTTCGGGGTCGCGACGTACGCTGCGGCTGTGGAGGCCGGGCGCCTTCCGCTGGCGCGGTGGCTGCACCTGGGGCGGTGGGCAGGCGCCGCCTACGACGCGTTCTGGCAGGCCTACGCCGGTGGGGTGAGTCCCGCGGTGCTGGCCGAGGCGTACGGGCGCGACGTCGGCGTCACGGTTCGGGCGGCGTTGGCGCCGGCACGGTGGGCCGGTCTGGTGAGGCGGGTCGACGGCGACCTGCGGCTGACCCGGAAGGGCTTCGACGTCTACCACGACCTCGAGCGGGCGGTCACCTACCAGTTCATCGAGCCGCTGTGGGCGCAGATGCTGCGTGAGCACGCCGCGGAGCACGCGGACGTCGCGCCGTCGTGCGGGGCGAGCGCCGGGGTGTCGGCGCTGGGCCGGGCCGTCGACCTGGACGGGCGTCGTGGGTCGGCCGCGTCCTGGGCGCGACCGGAGCATGCCAGACGCGGAAGGCTCTGGGGTGCAGCCCGCCTGGTCATGGAACGGCCCGTGCCCCAACCTGCCGGCACCTGACCCCACGACAGGTCTGGAGCAGGACACCCGTGCCCCGTTCCAGCCGCTGTTGACACGGTGATCGCCAACGATCACGGGCGAGCGGAGGGTCTTGATCCGACGCTGTCGACGCGCCAGGCCTCCGCCCGGGGTTTTGCTAGGTTCGGGCCGAGGAGTCTGCGTTCGTCACCTGGGCGAGAGCGGGGGGGTTGCACGATGCGTGTCGCGCCGCGTGAGGATGTCGCACAGGTGCTCGGGGAGGCCTCTCCCGCGGCGGCCTCCAGCATGAGGCTGCAGGTAAAGGCCGCTGACCTGGGTCTGGACGTCGTGGGGATCGGACGGATCGCGTTCCCGGTTCCGGCAGGGCAGGCCGAGCGCTTGTGCGGGATCGGGCGCCCGGCCCGGTTCGGGCGGGGGGAACAGACGCTCACCGACCGCCAGGTCCGGGATACCTGGGAGATCCCGAAGGACCTCGTGCGGCTGGACTGGTCCGCTGCGTTCGGATCTGCTCTGGAGGCAGTCCGGGATGGGTTGGGGTTGCCCGCGCGCTGCCGGCTCACCGCGGAGCTGCACTCGATGCTGGTGTACGAGCCAGGCCAGTTCTTCGTTGCGCACCAGGACTCCGAGAAGGACGACGCGATGATCGCCACGTTGGTGATCATGCTGCCGTCGAAGCACAGCGGTGGGGATCTCGTCGTTCACCAGGGTGGGCAGGCCACGACCTACCGGGCGTCCAGGACGGGGATCACTCTGGTGGCCTTCTACGCGGACTGCCGGCACGAGGTGCTGCCCGTCTCCTCGGGCCACCGGATGGCGCTGACCTACAACCTGTTGCTGGACGGCGACTCCGGCGCGTCGGCTCCGACCGACGACACGACCGTTGGGCAGCTCGCGGCGTTGCTGGATGCGCACTTCACCACCCGGCGGAGGCATCGGTATCGCGACGAGGTGCTGGACCCGCCGAACCGGCTGGTCTACCTGCTCGACCACGAGTACACCGCGCGTGGCCTGAGCTGGTCGCGACTGAAGGGCGTGGATGCGCACCGGGCCGCGCTGCTCCGCGCCGCCGCCGACGCCGCGGGTTGTGAGCTGGCCCTGGCCCTGGCCGAGATCCAGGAGACCTGGGACGCCTACGAACCCGACACCCGATACACCCGCCGGAGGTGGTCCGACGACGCGGCCCCGACCAGCGGGGCCGAGGACTACGAACTGCAGGACCTGATCGACTCCTCGATGCGCCTGACCCGATGGACCGACCCGGATGGTGCCTGGGCGCAGGACATCGGGCTCGCCGTGGCCGAGGACGAGGTGTGCACGACCACCCCGACCGTGGAGTTGCGGCCCTACCAGTCCGAGTTCGAGGGCTACATGGGCAACTACGGCAACACGATGGACCGGTGGTACCGGCGGGCAGCCTTGGTGGTCTGGCCGCGGGCGCGCAGGTTCGCCGTCCGGGCGGAGATCTCCCCGGTGCAGGCGCTGGAGGAGGTGGTCGCCGGTGTGCGGGCCGCTGGCCGGGCCGACAAGGCGCAGGCCAGGGCCGACGCGAACGCGGCGGTCGCCATTCTGGCCCCGTTCTGGGACGCGGCCGTCCGCTCCCAGGACCAGTCCCGGTACCTGGCGAGGGCGCTGCGCGCTGCCACGGTGCTCGACGACGTCGAGACAGCCTCGACCCTGCTGCGCCCCTTCCGGGTCGAGACGATGCGGCGCATTCATGTCAAGTCACTGGCGAAGCTGGTCGGGCGACACGGTGAGCCGTGGGTCGCGGAGCTGTTGCGGGCCTGGTTCGGCGACGCACGACGGCCCGGGTACCTCTACGTCGTGGGCGAGAGCCGGCCGAAGTGGCTGACGACGCTGCCTGGGTTGGCTCAGGCGCTGGGTGCCGAGCCGGAGGGCCCCATGCTCGGCCGCATCCTCCTGAGCCGGGCCTGGGAGTCCCTCGGCGCAGAGATCGAGCTCGGGCTGACCCAGGGCCGCCCGAGCTACGTCCAGAGCCACCTCGGACCGCTGGGCGAGCCACTGGCCGCGCTCCTGGAGGCCGCCGCGACATTGCACGACCTCGCCCTTCGGGACCAGGTCGTCGCCGACGTCCGCGGCCAACCGGATGACGTGATCATCTGCGTGCTTGAAGCGCTACGAGCTGCGGCGAAATCGCCCGCTGCTCTCGGCGCCGGCGCCGGCTTCCCCGAACTGGCCGGCGATTGCGCAGATCGGTTGCGCGCCAGACTGTCCCGTCCTGTGCGCGCCGACGACGACTGGTCACTCGACGTGCCTGCCGGCTGCACGTGCGATCTGTGCGGGGAACTCGGCGCGTTCCTGCGGGACCCGCGCACGACTTCGCTGGAGTGGCCGCTGGCCCAGGCGGGCCGACGGCACGTGCATGACCTGATCGACGGCGCCGAGTTGCCGGTCACTCACCGGACGCGGAGACAGGGCCGTCCGTACACCCTCGTCCTGGCCAAGGATTCCTCCCTGTTCGAGCGGGAACGCGCGGCACGGGCCCAGGACCGAGCGGACCGGGACTGGCTCACCGCGACCTGGGACGTGCCTGTCAGTCGCGAGGGTTGCGCCAGCCGTCCAGCACCGCCTGGACGTCGACCAGAACCCGGTCCCGGGCCTCGGCGCGCGGAACGCCATTCATGAGCAGGGCGTCATAGGTGTCCCACTGGCGCACGGAGGCAGTCACGGCGACTTCGACCGCCCCGGTGTCCAGGGCACGACCGGCCGCGGAGCGTCCGACCCTCTGGCCTTCTTGGCCCGGCGGGTCAGGGTGGCGTCGCCGGCGGGGAGGAAGGTCAAGTGGTCGAGGCCGGCGCAGCCCGGGCAGGTCGGGCCTGATCCAGCAGACCCGGAGTACCTGCTCCAGCGCGGGGTCCGAGCTCGGGTCGTCGACGGGGTCGTACCGCAGCTCCCAGGCCACTGATCGGGTGCGCTGATGAGGCTTGCGCAGGTTGCTTCTTTCCGTCGACGCGGTATGCGAGTTGCCTATTCGTGAACACCGCCGCGCGAGCACCATCGCCGACTGGAGGGGGACGACGGATGGCTCCGGGTATGTCCGACGAGGCCGTCGGCTCGACGGCCATCAGTTCGAACGGGTCGGCCCCGCGGTGCGAGCACGTGGATTCGCTTCTTCCGGTCGCTCCGCAGTCGAGCACCTGCCGCGAGTGCCAGGCTCAGGGTGCCACCGACCTCGTCGGTCGCGGCTGCTGCGGTTCGTTCCGACGTCCCTGCCGCCGGGGCGCGGCGCGGGCTCGAGGCCGCGGTCCCGCTTCCCGGCCGATCTGCGGCAGGCCGGCCGTTGTCGGTGCCTCGCCCGTAGCTGCACACGATGTGGCGCAACGGCTTCGGTGGGTGCCGTGTGCCGGCCACCCACCGAAGCCCGCCAGTCAGCCTCTGACGATGACCTGGCCGACCATGCCCATGTAGTCGTGGAGGGCACAGATGTACCGGAAGGTCCCCCGCTTGGTGAACGTGACGGTGAACTTGCCGTGCGGGAGCACAATCCCGGAACTCAGCTGACCGCCAGCGAAGCTCGTCGGGTCGCCCACGGGAACGAAGACATTCGCCGGTTCGGGCCCGAAGGTGACGGTGTGGGGCGCGGCCATGCCGGTGTTCTCAAAGGTCACCTTCTGCCCGACGTGGACCACCACGGTCGGTTGGATGAACCGCATGACCATCGCGGTTCCGTCATCGGCTCCCATGATCACGTGGTGCCGGTCCGCCTCCTTGCGGGTGGTTCGGGCGAGAGCCAACCCATCGTGGAGGATCGCGCGAGTCGTTGCCCGGCCCTGGTGGTCATATTGATCCTGCGTATAGGGCAGCGGCCGGTCCGACGGCAGCACCTGGACGACGCCTTTCATCATTGCGCCGTGGACCAGGCAGAAGTACGTGAAGTGCCCGACTGCGGGGAAGGTCAGGCGGTAGCTGTTCCGGGCCGGGAAGCCGCTGTTGGCTACGTTGGCGAGCACGCCGGAGTTGAAGTACGACCCGGGGCTGTAGCTCGAGCCGCCCACTCGACCGATCATGCTCGGGTCACTCGGGTTGAACGGCGGAGGGCTCGTGATCCCCTGGTCCTTGAGGAACGTCACGGTGTGGATCTCTGCGGAGTTCGCGACCCACCTGACAGTGTCCCCAGGGTGCACATAGATGTTGCTGGGCAGGAACGCCATACCTTGGATGGCCTGGTTCGACGACTCCTCACCCGCGTTGACCACCCACGTCCGCGTAGATGGCCGCGTCCAGGTAGCCAGCGGAGCCGCCGAGGCAATGTTGACCGCCGTCGGCACGGCCAGCAGTCCCGCCGTGAGAAGGCCCGCAACAAGCAAGCGTTGACGTACGCGCATGATTCCCCTCCGTCGTGCCCATGCTCGATCCTCACCGATCGTTGAGACGTCCCCGACGATCGGGCTGTCCTGCCCGATGCCATCGCCGCAGTCGAGCGAGCAAGGCCGCCCTGCGCCGTCCCCTCGTCCCCCCTTCGCTCCTGCGGTCGACATGACGTGGCATCGGCACACTGTGCCCCGGCGATGATGAGCGTGAGATGAGAGGTCCGGCCGCCCTGTCGTCTACGGGTCGTCCGTCTACGGGTCGTCGGTCACGCAGTACCCGGCGCCCCGCACGGTGCGCACGCTCTGTCGACCGAAAGGACGGTCGATCTTGTCCCGGAGGTAGCGGACGTACACGTCGACGACGTTCGAGGTGCCGTCGTAGGCGAAGTCCCAGACATGCTCGATCAGATGGGTGCGCGACAACGGTTCACCGGGGTGGCGCATGAGCTCGTGGAGCAGGGAGAACTCCTTGGGGCTCAACCTGATCGGCACACTGCCCCGGTGAACCTGGTGTCGTCCCGGGTCCAGTGACAGGTCGCCCACGGTCAACACCGCCGGCCGCTCGTGGGGTCCGCGACGGATGATCGCGCGAAGCCTGGCCAGCAGCTCCAACATCGAGAAGGGCTTGGTCAGGTAGTCGTCGGCGCCGACGTCGAGGCCGGCGACCCGGTCGGTGACCGCGTCCCGAGCGGTCAGCAGCAGCACGGGCATCCACCGCTCTTCGACGCGCAGCCGCCGGACGACCTCGAAACCGTCCGGCGGCGGGAGCATCACGTCCAGGACGACGGCGTCATAGTCGTTCTCCAGGGCTCGCCAGATCGCGTCGACCCCTGTGGTGGCGATGTCGACGGCGTAGCCTTCCCTGGAGAGCGCTCGACGCAGGATGTCGGCGAGCGGGCGGTCGTCCTCGACGACGAGCACGCGCATACGGTCCACGGTAGGCGCTGGGTGATCGTGGCCGGAAGACGCAGCCGCCATGCTCGGCATGCTCGGCGGTGGAGGCTGAGGATTGGATGAGAGTCGCGCTGGCGCTGTCCCTGCGCGCGCGGCTCACCGCGCTCGTGGCTGTCACCGGCGCGGTCCTGGTGCTCGTGTCCTGGTGGGGTGCCTCAGCGGTCCTGCACCGCCAGTTGGACGACGCCCTCGACGATGGTCTGGCCGAGCGGGTCGCGGATGTGGAGTCGCAGTGGCACGCGGGTCCGGGTGAGCGGCTCGCGGATCCCTTCGCCCAGGTGATCGTGCCCGACGGCAGTGTGGTGGCCCGATCGGCCTCGGCCTCGCCGCTGCCGCTGCTGACCGCCGAGCAGCTGGCCGCCGTCCGCAGCTCGGGGCTGAGGCTGGACGTCAGTGTGGACACCCTCAACGGGACGGTTCGCCTTCTGGCGTTCCCCACCAAGGGTGCGGTCGTCGTCGTCGGCGAGTCGTTGGGGACCCTGCGCAGGGCCCAGGACCGGCTGGAGAGGATCTCGGCGGCGGTGCTGTTCGCCGTGCTGACCGCCCTCACCGCCGGCACCTGGGTCCTGGCGGGGGCGGCCCTGCGTCCGGTGGACCGGATGACCAGGGCGGCCGACCGCCTGCTCGAGGATCCCTCGCAGCCGGTTGCGTTGCCCGTGCCGGCGGGCGAGGACGAGCTGAGCAGGCTCGCGCGCACCCTCAACCGACTGCTTCGGGCCCTGGCTGCAGCCGTGGACCGTGAGCGTGCCCTCGTCGACGACGCCAGCCACGAGTTGCGCACGCCGTTGACGGTGCTGCGCGGAGAGCTCGAGCTCACCCTGGACGAGCCGGACCCGGGGCGTCAGCGCCAGGGGGTGGAGCGTGCCCTCGCGGACGTCGAACGGCTGTCGATGCTCACCGAGGACCTGTTGGTGCTGGCCCGGGAGACGAGCGGCACCGGGCGTCAACGTGTGCCCCTGACCTTGGTGCCGTGGCTGCGCGAGACGGCCGGCGGGACGGTTCCACCGGGCGTGGGCGTGTCGGTCGACGGCGACGAGGTGCGGGTGTCGGTGGACCCCCCGGCCCTGGCCCGGGCGGTGGGCAACGTGCTGCGCAATGCGGCGGCGGCCGGCGCGCGGCGGATCGACGTCCGGGTGCTCTGCAGGGACGGCATGGCGGTGGTGCGGGTGTGCGACGACGGGCAGGGCTTCACACCCGAATCGCTCGATCGCGCCTTCGACCGCTTCTTCCGCGTGGAGACCTGCCCGCCGTCGGTGCCCCTGCCGGGGGCCTCGGGGACCGGCCTCGGGCTGGCCATCGTCAAGGCGGTGGTCGAGGCGCACGGGGGGAGCGTGCGGGCCGCCAACGCTCCCGGGGGTGGGGCGATCGTGGAACTGGTGCTGCCCGAGGACCCGCCCGCTTGAGCCGGCCGGGGCCGACCGGCGGCGACACTGACAGGGAAGGGAGCAGCGCCGCCTCGTGAAGACGCGAACCTCCCCGGGCAGGGACATGAAGACCGGCCCGCACGTGAACCGACGGCTACTTCCGTCCGAGCCGAAGGAGGGCCGTTCAGTTCGGAGGGACCTCGGCGGCACAGTGCCTGGTCAGGGTGGGTGGGTGCATCCACTGCAGGAGCTCATGAGCGGGGACAGGGGTGTGCCGGCCGGGAGCCGGGTGCCGACGTGGGGGGACGGGGTGCTGCTCACCGCCGAGCAGAAGGCCGCCCTGACGCCGGAGCAGCTGTCGCAGTACCTGGACGACAGCGTCGTGCGCGACTTGGCCGAGATCGAGGACATGCCCGAGCCGATGAGGTCCCGGGTGCGTCACATGGTGGAGTCCGCGCGCGCGAGAGCCGAGGCGCAGATCGCCGCTGTGGAGGGTCGCCAGGCCTCGTGAGGCGCGGCGTCCGGATCACATCGCAGTTCTGGGCAGCATTGGACGCGGCGATGCCGAGCGAGCGACAGCCCTCGTGGCACGACGTCGCTGCCGTCGACCTTCCCGAGATCGTGGAACGGCTCGTCGCCGGGTGGGAGGCCCTGCCGCCGCTGATTCCCGGCCGCATGGACTATCGGTTGCTGGTCGGTGCCGGGCAGGTGGCTGCCTTCTACTCCGTTGAGGCGCAACTGGCACACGACGGCTCCATCGAGCTGACCAGTGTCGAGATCGACGTCCATGGGCTCGATCGGGGCATCGAACCCGGGCCGTGATCTTGTTCGTGACGCCGCGACGCTATCCGGCCGGTTCCTGTCCTCGCTGTTCGTCGTGGCGCTCACCAAGGTGTCCGCACACCGGCCTGCGCACGGCAGACGAGGGCGGCTTGAACCGGCGACTACTTCGCCCGACCCGAACAAGTCCTGCTTGGACCGGGCAGAGCCGCCGGCGCTCGACCGAGAACGTGTAGTTCAGCGCCGCCTCGCCGACCAAGATCGGCCCCCAGTCCGGCCTCCGGGAGCGCCATAGAACCCAAGATCGTCTCCCAGGACACTCCCCACAACGAGATCAGGCCATGGTTCCGATTAGGAAACCATGGCCTGAACTGCATAAACGGGTCGGGGTGGCGGGATTTGAACCCACGGCCTCTTCGTCCCGAACGAAGCGCGCTACCAAGCTGCGCCACACCCCGGTACAGCCTCGCCAGGATAGCCGAGGCGCACCGTCACGACGAAACCGGTTGAGGGGCCGTCCGCAATTGTCCGGATCGACGCGTGGGCGGGTCCGCTGGCCGGCAGGTGGACGACCGGCTCACGCCTCGCGTGGAGTCAGGGTGAGCAGGCTCGCCTCGGGGCGGCAGGCGAAGCGGAGGGCGACATGGGGCGAGGTGCCCAGGCCGGCCGAGACGTGGAGCCACGCCTCAGGCGCGGCGCCGTCCGCCCGGACGGGACTGGCGGACGCCGGCGCGTTCCAGCGGGAGACTCCCTTGGCCTGGCGGCGGGGGAGGTCGCAGTTGGTGACCAGCGTCCCGATCAGCGGCAGGCAGAGTTGGCCGCCGTGGGTGTGGCCGGCGAGGACGAGCCCGGCGCCGTCCGCCACCATCGCATCGAGCACCCGGCGGTAGGGGGCGTGGGTGACGCCGAGGGTCAGTGCGGCCCTCCGATCGGCAGGGCCGGCCACACGCTCGTAACGGTCGAGGTTCAGGTGCGGATCGTCCACCCCGACGAACTCGAGCCGGGTGCCGGCCACGTCGAGGGTCGCCCGCCGATTGGTCAGATCGGTCCAGCCGGCATCGAGGAAACCCTTGACCAGGTCGTCGGTCGGCAGCCGCTCGCCGTGGATCCGGCGATCGCCGCCGTGGCGCAACAGGTACCGGGCGGGATTCTTCACCCGCGGGGCGTAGTAGTCGTTGGAGCCCAGGACGAACACGCCCGGACGGCCGAGCAGAGGCGCGTGCGCCTCCAGCGCGCTGTCCACCGCGTCGTGGCCGGCCAGGGAATCCCCGGTGGAGACGACCAGATCCGGCTCGAGATCACCCAGCCGCCGAACCCAGGCGAGCTTGCGGCGCTGGCGCGGGAGGATGTGCAGGTCGGACAGGTGCAGCACGCGCAACGGCTTCTGACCCGGCGGCAGTACCGGCACCGTGTACTGACGCAACGCGAAGTGGCGCGCCTCGAGCCACGCATACCCCACCCCGGCGGCGCCTGCGGTGACCGTCGCCAGGGGAAGGGTGGCCGCCAACGGCAGTCCAGAGGAGCGCATCCGGGCATTCTCGCAGGGCGGTCCGCCGAGGACGACTGCACCGCGTGATCGCCGGCCCATCACTGTGTGGCGCCCGGCCCCTTCTTGGCGGGCACGGTGTGACGCCGTGCCCGTCTGGTGAGCACCGTGTGACATGGTGCTCACCATGGCTGAGCTCAAGGATCGGATGCAGTCGGATCTCACCGGGGCGATCCGTTCGCGCAACGAGGTGGTGGCGGCCACGCTGCGGATGGCGCTGACGGCCGTCCGCTCGGCGGAGGTGGCCGGCGAGGTCGCGCGCACGCTCGGGGACGACGAGGTGCTCGCCGTGCTGGGCAAGGAGGCCAAGAAGCGTCGCGAGGCGGCCACCGCCTTCGCCGACGCCCATCGCCCCGAGAAGGCCGAGCGGGAGCTGGCCGAGCTCGCCGTGCTGGAGACCTATCTTCCGCAGCAGCTGGCGGACGACGACCTCGCGGCTCTCGTCGATGCCGCCGTGGCGGAGGTCGCGGCGTCAGGAGCGAGCGGCATGGCGGCGATGGGCCGGGTGATGAAGCTCCTGCAGCCTCAGGTGGCCGGCCGGGCCGAGGGCGGCAGGGTGGCGGCGGAGGTCAAGCGTCGGCTGGCCGCCGGCTGAGCCGCACCGGCGGGCTGCGTCTCTAGAATCTAGGCCCGCCGCCGCCTCCGTTGCCGTTGCCGCCGCCGTTGTTGCCTCCGCCGTTGCCACCGCCGTTACCGGGCTGGCCCGGATCCACGGGGAACGGCTGGGGCTGCTGGCTGCCGTCGCCGGGGTAGATGGTGACGGTGCTGCCCTTCTCCAACCGGCCCCCGGGCGGCGGGGAGGTCTTGGCCACCCGGTCGTTGCCGACGCTGGACTTCACCGGGCTGCCGACCCGCACCCGGAAGCCCTGGGACTCGAGGATCGCGGTGGCCTCGCCGAGCGAGCGGCCGGTGACGTCGGCCACCCGGATGCCGCTGCCCTCGAGCATCTTGCCGGTCGGGTTCGGCCAGTCCTTGCGCTCGAGGCCGTCCATCGCGGCCGCGGTGATGGTCCGCCACAGCGGCGCGGCGATCGTCGCACCGAAGACGTGCCCATAGCCGACGCCGCCGATCCGGCGGTTGTTCAGACTCCTCGGTCCCGGCCCGCCGTAGGCGCCGTGATCGTAGATCTTGGGATCGGCGACGACCACGGCGGTCGAGCGCTGTGCGGTGTACCCGACGAACCAGGTGCGCACCGAGGAGTCGGTGGTACCGGTCTTGCCCGCCGCCGGCCAGCGCAGCCCGGCCGCCCGGGTACCCGTGCCCGAGGTGATCACGCGCTTCAGGGCGAAGGTGACCCCGTGCGCCACGGCCGGCTCGACGGCCCCGGTGTCACAGGTGGTCTTGCCGACGGTGAGCGCCTTGCCGGCCCGGTCCTTGATCCCCAGTACCGGGGTGGGCTGGCAGTAGGTGCCGTCGGCCGCGAACGTCGCGTAGGCGTTGGCCATGGTCATCGGGGAGACGTTGAAGGCGCCCAGGGTCAGCGAGGGGCACTGCGTGGGGACCGAGGTGAGCGATGCGCCCTTCTGGAAGCAGCTGGAATCACCCTTGGAGGCCAGGTGCACCCCGACCTTCGTCGACACCTTGGCGATGTCGCACATGTCGAGCCGGCTCTCGATGTCAACGAAGGCCGTGTTCACCGAGTGCACCGTCGCGCTGAGCACGTCGATGCTGGGCTGGCCGCCGCCCTCGGAGTTGCCGAAGGTGTAGTTGGGCCCGCCCAGGCGGTCGCCGCAGGCGGTGAAGTCGTTCATCTGACGCGACTTCAGGTCACCGTTGACGTTGGTGTAGAGACCCTTGCCCTTGGAGAGCCACGTGGCCAGCGTGTACGCCTTGGCGGTCGAGCCGATCTGGAATCCGGTGGACCCGCCGTAGACCTCGTCCACGCCGTAGCTGACCTCGGTCTGGCCAGGGCCCTTCGCCGGGTTGTAGTAGGTGTTCTGCGCGATGCTCAGCACGTTGCCGGTGCCCGGTTCGACGGTCACCGCGGAGGCGGCCACCCCGCTGGCGTCGGCCGGCGGGATCTTCTTCATCAGCGCCTCGGTGGCGGTGGTCTGCAGCTTCGCGTCGAGCGTGGTGACGATCTTGTAGCCGCCGCGCCGGATGGCGTTGAGCCGGGTCCTCTCGTCCTTGCCCAGGGCGGCATAGCGCGGGTCGGTGAGCAGCATCTTCACCGCGTAGTCGCAGAAGTAGGCGTACTGCTTGGCCGTGATGCAGCCGGACTGCCCAGGCTTGGGCTTGGTCGGCATCCCGGTCGCGATCGCCGCGGCGTACTGCGCCTGGGTGATCATGCCGAGCTCGCGCATCCGGTTCAGCACCGTGGCCCGTCGCTCCTCGGCTGCCTTGGGATGCTTGAACGGGTTGTACGACTCCGGCGTCTGCACCACACCGGCCATCAGCGCGGCCTGGGGCAGGCTGAGCTTGGCGGCCGTGGTCTGGAAGAAGTACTGCGCCGCAGCCTCGACGCCGTAGTTGTTCTGGCCGAAGGCGGCGATGTTCAGGTAGCGCTCCAGGATCGCGTCCTTGGGCAGGGTCTGCTCCAGCTGGATCGCCATCCGGATCTCTTTGATCTTGCGGGAGTTGGTGCGCGCGGTGGCGGCCTGGGCGGCCTCCTTGTCGCCGGCGCCGATCGCGCTCTCCAGCAGCACGTTCTTCACCAGCTGCTGGGTGAGGGTGGAGGCGCCCTGGATCCGGCCGTCGTTGAGCTCGTTGTTGATGAAGGCTCGGGCCAGGCCCTTGGTGTCGACGCCGCCGTGGTCGTAGAACCGGGAGTCCTCGATCGCCACGATCGCCTGGCGCATCACCGGAGCGATCCGGTTCAGCGGGGTGACCACCCGGTTCTCCTCGTAGAACTTGGCGATCACGGTCGAGCCGTCGGCGGCGTACATGGTCGAGCCCTCGGGCAGCGGCAGGTCCTCGAGCTTGTCCGGCATGGTGTTGAACAGGGTCAGCCCTTCGCGGGCGAGCGAGCCCGTGGCGCCCACGGCGGGCAGGAACAGGCCGGCCACCAGCACGCCGGAGACCATGCTCACCGCGAGGAAGGCGGCGAGCAGCGCGGGGACGCGCGAGCCGGCAAGCGTGGTGCGGGAGAGCTGGGGCTTGCGCATGAAGAAGGCTCCTCGAGGGCTGGTTCTGCGGTAGAGCGTACGGTGCAGTGGGCCCATCGGCTGGACTTCGGCGGGTCGCGCCGGCGCTAAGGTGTCCCGTGGTGTAACGCAATGCGCAGCCCTGGCGATGGGCCGTATGCACGGAGCACCACCAACTGTAGTAACTGAGGGTCACTGAATGTAGTGATGGTTGCCCTCAACGCACGGAGTATCATCCATCTGGCCCGTATGCCGGGCACGGGGTGTGACATACGGTCTTGGTGTCAGGCGGCGCTCGGCGGTGCGTCCGCCCGGGGGGACCACACGGGAGGAACGGAATGAACGGCACGAACGACTGGGCTGCACGAGGAGCCTGCCGAACGGCGGATCCCGACACGCTCTTCGTCCAAGGAGCGGCCCAGAACCGGGCCAAGGCGGTCTGCATGGCCTGCTCCGTGCGCACCGAGTGCCTGGCCGACGCCCTGGACAACCGGATCGAGTTCGGTGTCTGGGGAGGCATGACCGAACGTGAACGGCGCGCCCTGCTCCGCCGCCGCCCCAACGTGGCCTCGTGGCGGCGCCTGCTGGAGACCGCGCGGTCCGAGCACGAGCGTGTGCTGACCATCACAGCCTCCCTCGACGACGCCCGCGAGGCCGTCTGAGCGCCGCGGCCACCGCACCCGTTGCGAACCGCTCCCGAGACAGCTCGGGAGCGGTTCGGCGTTTGCGGCCGACAAAGACAGAACAAGACAACAGACAGGCAGACGGACGGCGACCGGCGTCAGGCCTTCGCCATCGAGGCGCCGATCTCGCGGAGCCCGTCCAGGTCGTGCACATCGCCCGCCAGCGCCGTCACCTCGGTCATCGCTACGTCGGGATGGGCGCTGGTGAACCGAGCGGTCAGAGCATGCTCACGCTGCCAGCGCCGCATCCGGTCCGCGTGCACCCGCAGCAGGGCGGCGGTGAGCGGATGCTCGCCCGCGTCGTCCAGCTCCTCGGCGGCTGCCGCTGCGCGCTCGGCGGTCAGGTCCTCGGCCCGGCGCGGCTGCACCCGGTTGAGCACCAGCCCGGCCAGCGGCATCCGCTCCGCGCCGAGGCGTTCGACGAAGTAGGAGGCCTCGCGCAGGGCATCCGGCTCGGGCGCGGCCACCACCACGAACGCCGTGCCCTGCTGCTGCAGCAGTTGGTAGGTGCGCTCGGCCCGTTCCCGGAACGAGCCGAACACCGTGTCCAGCGCGGCCACGAAGGTCTGCACGTCGCGCAGGATCTGGGCGCCCAGCAGCCTGGTGAGCACTCCGGTCGCGCCGCCGACCGCCGCCGAGACCACCTTGAGATAGGCCCGTCCGCCGGCCTTGGCCGGGGCCGACAGCAGCCGGATCAGGCGGCCGTCGAGGAAGGACCCCAGGCGTTGCGGGGCGTCGAGGAAGTCCAGGGCCGACCGGCTCGGCGGGGTGTCCACCACGATCAGGTCCCAGTCGGAGCCGTCGCCGCCGGACTGCGCGCGGGCCCGGAGCTGGCCCAGCTTCTCCATCGCCATGTACTCCTGGGTGCCGGCGAAGGAGCTGGACATGGCCTGGTAGAACGGGTTCTCGAAGATCTGCCGGGCCTTCTCCGGCGAGGCGTGCGCCGTGATCACCTCGTCGAACGTGCGCTTCATGTCGAGCATCATCGCGTCGAGGCTGCCGCCCGCCGCCTGGTCGATCCCGGCCACCGGGCGGGGGGTGTTGTCCAGCTCCACCAGCCCCATCGACTGGGCCAGCCGCCGGGCCGGGTCGATGGTCAGCACCACGACGCGCCGTCCGCGTTCGGCCGCGCGCAAGGCGAGCGCCGCCGAGGTGGTGGTCTTGCCGACCCCACCCGACCCGCAGCACACCACGACCCGGGTGCCCGGGTCCTCCAGCAGGGCGTCGACATCGAAGTGACGGTTCATGCCATCCCCTGATCGGTGAGCCGCCCGGCCAGCTCGTACAGCGCGCCGAGGTCGATTCCCCCGGCAAGTGCGGGCAGCTCGTACAGCGGCCGGTCGAGGGCGCCGAGCTCGGCCCGCTGCTCGCGTTCCAGGGCCACCCGTTCGGCGTGCTCGAGGCCCTCGGCGACCAGGGCCTGGGCGTACTGCTCGAGCCGGCCGGCG
This sequence comes from Kineosporiaceae bacterium, assembly GCA_049283855.1. Lineage (GTDB taxonomy): Bacteria > Actinomycetota > Actinomycetes > Actinomycetales > Kineosporiaceae > JADJPO01. The sequence goes on along the minus strand of JBAPWU010000467.1, from coordinate 13 downwards.
CCCGCCGTGGAGT
>JBAPWU010000466.1:0-2545 GCA_049283855.1 Kineosporiaceae bacterium | reverse complement strand
GGCCAACACCGCCGCGAGGCGGGGCAGCGGCGGGACCGGGGCTGCGGCCGCGGCCAGGGGCGTCTCGCCGCCGCCGGGGGTCCAGGCGTGCATCGCCGTCATCGTGTTCTGGGTGAGCGTGCCCGTCTTGTCGGTGCAGATCACGCTGGTCGATCCCAGGGTCTCGACCGCGCTGAGCCGCTTGACCAGCGCTCCGCGCCGGGCGAGTTCGCGCACCCCCACGGCCAGCGCCAGGGTGATCGTGGGCAGCAGCCCCTCGGGCACGTTCGCGACGAGCATGCCGATGGCGAAGTTCACGGCGTCGCTCAGGGACAGCCCGGCGACCAGGGCCCCGATCGGGACGAACGCCAGCCCGACCGCCACGGCGACCGTGGCGATCAACCAGGCGACCCGCCGGACCTGGGTCTCCAGCGGGCTGGGCTCGCGGACGACGCTCTGCGACAGCGCCGCGATCCGGCCGAGTTCGGTCTGCATCCCGGTGTGAACGACCAGGATGTGGGCCTGCCCGCCGGTGCACATGGTTCCGCTGAACACCATGTCGCTGGCCTCGAGCAGCGGGGTTCCGGGAGCGATCGGATCGGGGGTGCGCAGCACCGGCAGGGTCTCCCCCGTGAGGGTGGAGGTGTCCAGCTCGACCGCGCCGTCGAGCAGCCGCCCGTCGACACTGACCCGGTTGCCCTCGGAGAGGATCACGACGTCGCCGGGCACGAGGTCGGTGACGGGAATCTGGCGCGGGTGTCCGTCCCGCAGCACGTCGGCGACGGGCGGCAGGTAGTGCCGCAGCGCCTCGACCGCCTTCTCGCCCTGACGCTCCTGGATGAAGGCCAGCGCGGCGTTCAGCGCGATGACCACGACGATGGCCACGGCCAGGGGCTGTGACCCCGTGATCAGGGACAGGGCGGCGGCGGCCCAGAGCAACAGGGCCAACGGGTGCACGAGCTGCGCGGCCAGGTCGCGCCAGGGGCTGCGCCGACGCTGCTCGGTCAGCTGGTTGGGGCCGTGGACGGCCAGTCGGCGGGCGGCCTCGCGGGTGCTCAGGCCCTGGCGACTCGCCCGCAGATCGGTGAGCAGGCGCGCCATCGGCTCCTGTGCTGACAGGTCGTTCGGGTCCGCCGCCATTCCCCCACCCTGAATCGTGGAGACGGCGGCCCACGGGGACAGACGTCCTCCCTGGCGGAGGGTGCCCGTGACGGTGCTGGTGAGCGGCCCGGTCAGGCCAGCGCAACGGCCAGCTGCTGCCCCTGGCCACTGCGCCGGAGGATCAGTGCGACGACGGCCGCGGTGACTGCGGCCCAGGCGCACCAGAGCGAGGCGAACCCCTCGACGGCCAGGCGAGCCAGGACGGCCACCGCGATCAGGTTGACCACGCCGTACAGCGCCAGGCGGTGGTAGCCGGAGAACAGCAGGGATCCGCAGGTCGCCGCGACGTACGCGGCGACCACCGCGAACCCGGCGGGCAGGCCGATGCTGTAGCCGAGGTGGTAGTCGTACAGCTCGGCGGTGACCGGCCCGTCGAGCATGGCCACCAGGAGGATCGTGGACACCGTCGCTCCCAAGGCCACGAATCCCCGGATCACCGCCCGGCGCCGGCCGGGAGCCTCCAGGGCGAGCACCGCCAGCGGGACGTAGGTCGGGAGCACGACGAACGCGAACAGCAGATAGATCCACATCGCGACCCGCCCGACCTGCGGGGAGACGTGGCCCTGAAGGCCCCACCAGACGAAGGCCTCGTCGATCTGGTGGGCGGCCAGCAGCAGCGGGAGGGCCGCCAGCGCCAGGTGGTCCCGGCGCTGGTGCACATGCCGCGCGGCGTCGAGGCCGATCACGGCGAGCACGGCCCCGCCGACAAGATCGGCCTGAGCCGAGAAGCACATGCAGTGACAGTAGCCCGGCGCACCGACCGCGGCCCGTCGTGAGGGGGGCCGACGGGAGGCGACGGGAGGCGACGGGAGGCGACGGGAGGCGACGGGGCGCGGATAATCGGCGGCGTGACCAGTGATGGCGAGATGCTCGCCGCACGACTGTTCGGTGCCGGGGACATCCGCGTGCTGGGGGAGGAGGTGCCGACGCCGGCCGGCGGGGAACGGCTGGTCCGGGTCACCGCCACCGGGATCTGCGGCTCCGATCTGCACTGGTACGCCGAAGGGGGGATCGGGGACGCCCGGCTGAGTCGTCCACTGGTGATCGGCCACGAGGCAGCGGGGGTCATCGTCTCGGGCCCGCGGGACGGCGAGCGGGTCGCCATCGACCCGGCGATCCCGTGTGGGCACTGCGAGCTGTGCCAGGCGGGGCACCACAACCTCTGCCCCCGGGTCGGCTTCTGCGGGCACGGTCGCACCGACGGTGCGCTGCGCCAGTACCTCGCCTGGCCCGAGCACCTTCTTCATCCGCTTCCTGACGCACTGAGCGACGCCGACGGCGCGATGCTCGAACCGCTCGGGGTCGCCGTGCATGCCCACGACCTCGGGCACCAGGCGGTCGGAGCCACCGTCGCCGTGATCGGATGCGGCCCGATCGGCCTGTGCCTGGTCCAGCTCGCCCGGGC
>JBAPWU010000465.1:0-2047 GCA_049283855.1 Kineosporiaceae bacterium | reverse complement strand
GGCGAGATGATCGAGAGGCGGCGCCGCGAGCAGCGCGAGCAGCGCGAGCAGCTGGAACGGGAGCGCCTCGACCGGGAGCGGCAGCGGCAGGAGGCGCTGGGCCGCGAGGCCGACCGGCCCGAGGGTTCCCGCCCCGAGGAGTTCCGCCCGGAGTAGCCCTCAGAGCCAGCCGTTGCGCTTGAAGCCTCGGAACATGACGCCGCACACGAGGATCATCAGGGTGAGCACCGTGGGGTAGCCCCACTCGCTCTGCAACTCGGGCATGAACTCGAAGTTCATGCCGTAGATCCCGGCGATCATCGTGGGTACCGCGGCCATCGCCACCCAGGCCGAGATCTTGCGCATGTCCTCGTTCTCGCTCACGGTCAGCCGGGCCAGGCCCGCCTGGAGGATCGAGCCGAGCAGTTCGTCGTAGCTCTGCACCTGCTCGCGCACCCGGATCAGGTGGTCCTCGACGTCCCGGAAGTACTCCCTGATGTCGGGGTGCACCAGGCGCTGGGAGCGGTGCGCGAGTTCGTGCAGCGGGGTGGCGAGCGGGCTGGCCGTCCGCTTCATCTCGATGATGTCGCGCTTGAGCTGGTAGATCCGCTCGACGTCGTCGATCCGCCGGGTGCTGAACACCGAGGTCTCGATCTCCTCGATGTCCTCGTTGACCTGGTCGACCACCGCCAGATAGTCGTCGACAACCTTGTCACACACGGCGTGCAGCACGGACGAGGGGCCGAGCGCGAGGTGGGAGGGATTGGCCTCGAGCCGGCGGCGCAACCCGCTCATCGAGGCGTGGCGGCCGTGCCGCACGGTGACCGCGAAGTGCTCGCCGACGAAGACCATGATCGCCCCGGTCTCGACGATGTCGCCGCCGTCCATGTCCTCGCCGCACCGGTCGTCACGGTCGATGTAGGCCAGCGTACGCAGGGCCAGGAAGAAGACGTCGTCGTAGCGCTCCATCTTCGGGCGCTGCCGGGTGTTCGAGGCGTCCTCCAGGGCCAGTTCGTGCAGGTCGAAGACCTCGCCGAGCTGGGCCAACTGATTCATGGTCGGCTCGTGCAGACCGAGCCAGATGAATCCCTCGCCGCCGCGGGCGATCCGGCAGGCGGCGTCGAAGTCCTGGTGCTCCTGGCGGAGGCCGTCGATGTACAGGGCCCAGTCGACGGCGGCGTCGAGCAGCAGCCGCTTGCTCGTCGACGGCGGCGGCTCGGTGGTCAGGGCTGCCGCGCGGCGCCCGGTGCCGTTGGTGCGCAGGGGGATGGTTCGGGCGGCCAGGGGCAGGGTACGGACCAAGGGGCGGGACGGGCGGGCCATGCGGTCACCTCCGGGGGAAGCGACTCCGCGGGCCGACCGCGAGCGGCCGCCCTGGCGGATGACCCTCAGGGCAACAGATCGGTGTGCTCGACGGGCGCGGAGTACGCAGTGGTGCTGGTTGAGAGTTCGGCCAGGTGGCTGGCCCCGGGACTATCGCCAGATGGCACGCCGCCCACCTCCTCGCACTCGGACCGCCGTCGTCGCGTCGCACCAGATCATCGAATGATTGACAGCACAACTTCACCTAGGTTAACCCGTGGTGACGAAGAACGGGTGGCTTTCGGCCTTGCGCCTCGACGGCGAGCACGACCAGGGCGGCCGACCAGGCCAAGGGTGCCACGGCCGCCGGTTGCCCGTTGGCCTGCACCTTCTCGGCCAGTGACCCCGCGGCAGTGCGATGGGCGTCCAGCCAGTCCAGCCATCCGGCGGCGACCTCGTGCTGCCCGGTCCCGGCTGCAGTGAGTGCGAACAGTGCCGTCTCGGGGGTCCAGGACACCCCGTCCCGGCGCCAGTCACCGCCGGGGGCCAGGCCACCGGCCGGACGGCGCAACTCGCCCTGTGCCAGCCGCCACGCGGCCAGCAGCTCCGCGCCCGGGGGAGTCCGGCGGAACGGGGGCATCAGCATGGTCAGGGCGGCATCGTGGGCCTGCCCGCCGAGCTCCCGCGGGTAGCCGTGCGCCCCGAAGCGCGTCGTGATCCGTCGATCGAGGTCGGCCGCCGCCGTCGCCGCGGCGGTGGCCAGCGC
>JBAPWU010000464.1:0-8015 GCA_049283855.1 Kineosporiaceae bacterium | reverse complement strand
CTGCATCACCTCCGGCAGCACGCCGGCCAGGGCCACCCCGTGCACGGTGTGGAAATGGTTGGTCAACGAGTGCGCGATGCCGTGCACCAGCCCCAACCCGGACAGGGTCAGCGCCCGGCCGGCCAGGTGCGCGCCGAGCAGCAGCTGGGCCCGCGCCTCGAGGTCGGTGCCGTCCTCGACCGCGATCGGCAGCCAGCGGCTGACCATCGCGACCGCCTGGGTGGCGTAGGCCGCCGACAGCGGCGTCGCCCCGCGCGAGGCCAGTGACTCGATGCCGTGCACCAACGCGTCGAACCCGGTGGCGGCGGTGGCGGCACGGGGAAGACCGAGGGTCAGCTCGGGGTCCAGCACGGCCACCGCCGGGCGAACCGAGCCGTGACCAACGTAGATCTTGCACCGGGCCAGCACGTCCTCGATCACGCCGAACCCGTTGGTCTCCGCGCCGGTGCCGGCGGTGGTGGGCACCGCGATCACCGGCAGCCCGGGCCCCGGCGGGTCGCACCGGTAGTCGAAGTCGGCGGCGGCGCCGGGGTTGGTGGCGAGCAGCGCGATGCCCTTGGCCGAGTCCAGCGCCGACCCACCGCCGACGGCGACCACCGCCACACCCTCACCGGCACCAGCAGCGGCACCGGCACCGGCACCAGCAGCGGCACCGGCAGCGCAGAAGGCGCGCACCTGCTTCCCCGCCGCGTCCAGGTCGGCGGTGCTCGGGTTGGGCCGGATCCCGTCGAACACCTCGTGCCGGATGCCGGCCGAGCTCAGCACCGCCAGCACGCGGTCGAGCACCCCGGCGGCGCGCAGTCCGGGGTCGGTCACCACGAAGGCACGCGACCGGCCGAGGGAGGCGACCGCGTCCGGCAGCCTGGCCAGGGCGCCGGCGCCGAACTCCACCCGGACACCGGGCTCGACCGACAGCGAGCGCCCGGCCAGGGCGGAGTCGAGCAGTGTCATGACAGGTCCACCCAGGTGGTCTTGAGCCCGCTGTAGCCGTCGAGGGCGTGCAGCGAACGGTCCCGGCCGGCACCGGAGTCCTTGAACCCGCCGAACGGGGTGATCACGTCGGCCACGTCGAAGGTGTTCACCCACACCGTGCCTGCCCGCAGCGCCCGGGCCACCCGGTGCGCGGTGGAGACGTCCCTGGTCCACACCGAGGCCGCCAGCCCGTATCCCGAGGCGTTCGCCAGGCGCACCCCCTCCTCCACGCCGGAGAAGGCGATCGTGGCCAGCACCGGCCCGAAGATCTCCTCCTGCGCCACCCGGCTCGCGTTGTCGACGCCGTCCAGCACCGTCGGTGCCACGTACGCCCCACCGCCGGCCGTCAACGCGCTGCCCGCCAACGCATCCCGCCCCCCGGTCACCGTGACGGCGCCCTCGGCCGCAGCCAGGTCGAGGTAGCCGTTGACCCGATCGGCCTGCGCAGCGTCGACCAGGGTGCCGATCTGGGTGGCCGGGTCGAGCGGGTCCCCCTGGCGCAGGCCCGCCGTCACAGCGATCACCCGGCTCAGCAGGTCGTCGTGGATCCGCTCATCGACCAGCAGCCGCGACCCGGCGTTGCAGGTCTGCCCGGCGTTGTAGAAGATCCCCCAGGCGACGGCGGACGCCGCGGCGTCCAGCTCACCGGCGTCGGCCAGCACCAGCTGGGGCGACTTGCCACCGAGCTCGAGCGAGACCTGCTTGCCGTTGCTCTGACCGGCCGCGACCTGGAGCAGCCGGCCCACCCCGGTCGAGCCGGTGAAAGCGATCTTGTCGACGTCGCGGTGCCGGGCCAACGCGTCACCGGCCACCTCGCCCAGCCCGGGCACCACGTTCAGCACGCCGTCCGGCAGGCCCGCCCGGGTGGCGAGCTCGGCCAGCAGCAGCGCCGACAGGCTGGACTGCTCGGCCGGTTTGAGCACCACCGAGTTGCCCATCGCCAGCGCCGGGCCGAGTTTCCAGGCGGTGATGATCAGTGGGTAGTTCCACGGCACGATCGCACCCACCACACCCAGCGGCTCCCTGGTGACCAGGGCGAGGGCGCGACGCGGCGCCGGGGCCACCTCGTCGTAGAGCTTGTCGACGGCCTCGCCGTACCACTGCAGGCAGTTGGCGGCCCCCGGCAGGTCGACGGCCAGGCAGTCCCGGATCGGCTTGCCCACGTCCAGGGACTCCAGCAGGGCCAGGTCGTCGGCGTGCTCGCGGACCAGCTCGGCCAGGCGCAGCAGCACCCGCTTGCGCAGACGTGGGTCGGTCTGCGACCAGGCGCCGCTCTCGAAGGCCGCGCGGGCCGAGCGCACCGCGTCGTCGACGTCCTCGGCCTGCCCGGCGCTCACCCTCGCAAGCAGGGTGCCGTCGCGCGGGGTGCGGGACTCCATCACGGCGCCCGAGCGCGCCGGCCGGAAGGCGCCACCGACGAAGAGGCCGGTGCGCGGAGCGACCGCCGCCGCGCGGGCCACCCAATCGGAGTGAGATGCTTTGTGGCTCAACGGTTCTCCTTCACGGCGTAACGGGCAAGCGCCTCGCGGTCGATGGCGACCCCCAGCCCGGGTGCCTGCGGCACGAGGATGTCCCCCTGCGCGTCGACCTCGATCGGCTCGGCCAGGAAGAAGTCGCGCCGCAGCGGCGTCCACCCCGGCGGATCGTAGGGCACCTCGAGGAACGGTCCGGCACCGACCCCGGCCGCCACGTGCAGATTGGCCAGCAGGCCCAGGCCGTTGGTCCAGGTGTGCGGGGTGAACCACCGGTGGCGCAGCTCGGCCAGCTCGGCGACCAGCCGGGCCCGGGACATGCCCACGGCCAGGACGACGTCGGGCTGGTAGACGTCGAAGGCGTCGGCCTCGATCAGGGCGAGGAGCTCGGGCAGCGACCGCACCATCTCCCCACCGGCGATCCGGATGCCGGTGGCCTGGCGCACCATGCGCATCCCGGCGACGTCGGCCTGAGGCAGTGGCTCCTCCAGCCACAGCACGCCGAGCTCGGCCAGCCGGGCCGCGAGCCGGCGCACGGAGGCCAGGTCGAGGGCCGGGGCGATGTCTCCGCTCATCCGCCACATCTGGTTCAGGTCGACCATCAGCGTGAAGCCGTCGCCCACCGCCTCGCGCGCCCCGGCCACGGCGGCCACGCCCTCCTCGAGCCGGTCCCGGGCGATCCGGATCTTCATCGCCCGGAACCCCCGCTCCTTCGCGGCCAGCGCCGCCTCGGCCCGCGCCGCAGGCGGTTTCAGCTCCCCGGACGACGCATAGGCGGGCAGCCGGTCGGTGACCCCACCGAACAGGGTGGCCACCGGAAGGCCCGCGACCTGCCCCATGATGTCCCACAGGGCCGCCTCGAGCGGCCAGTACCGCCCGGCGTGGAAGGTGATCGTCTCCAGGGTCTTCACGTGCCGGGTGATCTGCAGCGGGTCACGGCCGAGGAAGAGGTGCTCGAAGGCCGTGAAGCCGTCCATGGTGTCGCCCGAGCCCCAGCCGGTGACGCCCTCGTCGGTGCTCACCTCGACCACGGTGGCGTCGAACCGGCGGCGGGGCACGGGGTCCCACGCGGCGGCGAACGGCGGGTCGAGGGGCAGCCGCAGCCGGTGCAGGGCGATCGCGGTGATCTTCACGAGCGGGGCCGGCGGCCACTCGGGTCGTGCGGGCTGTCCTCGATCACCGTGGCCGGGGTGCGCGTTCCGACCACGTGCACCTCCAGCGCCGTGCCCGGATCGGTGTGGTCGACGTCGAGGTAGGCCAGCGCCAGACTGCGCCCCACGCTGTGCCCGTACCCTCCGGAGGTGACGAACCCGACCCGGCGGTCGCCGTCCCAGATCGGTTCGAACGGGCCGGCGTCGGCGTCGCCCGCGGCCACCTCGAGGGTGACCAGGCGCTGAGCCGGCCCGGTCTCCCGTTCGCGCAGCACGGCGTCCCGCCCGACGAACGGCGTCGCCTTGTCGACGGCGATGAAGGCGTCCAGGCCGCTCATGCCCGGGGTGTAGGCCCAGCTGTACTCCTTCGACCAGATGCCGTAGGACTTCTCCAGCCGCAGCGAGTTGACCGCGTTGTAGCCGAGGTCCACCACCGGAACCCCTTGCTCCGCAAGGGAGGACCCAGCCTCGCGCAGGGTGCGGTAGAGGCTGCGCACCTGGGTGGCGGGCACGTTCAGCTCGTACCCGAGCTCCCCGGTCACCGACAGCCGGCCGACCCTGGCCCGTACCAGCCCCACGTCGATCGTGGCCGCGCGCATCCAGCGCAGCGCACCGGCGGAGACGTCGTCCGCCGTCACCGACGCCAGCAGGTCACGCGAGCGCGGGCCGGACAGCGACACCCCGGCGACGTCGTCCGAGAGGTCGCGCACCGATACCCCCGACTCCGGCAGGTGCGCGGTGAACCAGCGCAGGTGCCACTCGCGCAGGTAGTACGAGCCCATCAGCCAGTACTCGTCCTCGCTCCAGCAGGTGAGGGTGAGGTCGCCGAGCAGGCGGCCGGACGGGCTGAGCATCGGCGCTAGCCGCACCCCGCCCGGGCCGGGCAGGGCCGAGGCGAGCAGCCCGTCCAGCCACTGCCGGGCACCCGGGCCGGTGATCTCGTAGCGGGAGAAGGCCGTGGTGTCGAGCAGGCCGACGCCCTCGCGGGTGGCCCGCACCTCGGCGCCGACCAGGTTGAAGGCGTTGCTGCGCCGCAGCGTCGGCGTCTCGGTGAAGCCCGGGTCGGACGGCGCGAAGTACAGCGGCGTCTCCAGCCCCCAGGAGACCCCCCACCGGGCACCCGCCGTGTCGAGGTCGGCGTGGATCGCGGAGACCTTCAGCGGGCGGCCCGCCGGGAGTTGCTCGTTGGGGTAGGTCATCACGAACCGGCGCCGGTAGAACTGCCCGGTCGTGGCCTGCAGGTAGCCACGGCTGCTGGCGTAGGCGCCGTAGCGGGCGACGTCCATGCCGAAGACGTCGCGGCCCGGTTCGCCGTGGACCATCCACTCGGCCAGGGCCAGCCCCACACCGCCGCCCTGACTGAACCCGGCCATCACCCCGCACGCCGTCCAGTAGCCGGGCAGGCCGCGGACCGGGCCGACCAGCGGGTTGCCGTCGGGCGTGAACGTGAAGGCGCCGTTGACCCAGGTCTTGATCCCGGCGCCGTCCAGACAGGGGTAGCGCTCGAACCCGACGGCGAGCTCGGGCGCGATCCGGTCGATGTCCTCGGGGATCAGCTCGAGCCCGTAGTCCCAGGGCACGCCGTCGGTGTTCCAGTGCTTGGGGGTCAGTTCGTAGACGCCGAGCAGCAGTCCGTTGCCCTCCTGGCGGGCGTAGGTGTAGCCCTCCAGGTCCATCATCATCGGCAGCTCCCGGGTGAGGGCGGCGACCTCGGGCAGCTCGTCGGTGACCAGGTAGTGGTGCTCCATCGGGGTCACCGGCAGGTCGACCCCGGCCATCCGGCCGACCTGCTTGGCCCACAGCCCGGCCGCGTTGACCACGTGCTCGCAGGTGATCGTGCCCTGCTCGGTGACCACGCTCCACCCGCCGCCGGCGGAGGCGGGGCGCCGGTGCAGGTCGAGCACCCGGTTGTGCAGCACGATCTCGGCGCCGCGCTGCCTGGCCGCCGCGGCGTAGGTGTGGGTGGTGCCGGAGGGGTCGAGGTGGCCCTCGATCTCGTCGTACATGCCCCCGTGCACCCCGCTGATGTCGATCACCGGGCAGAGCGCCTCGATCTCCTCCGGGGTGATCAGGCGGACCGTCTCGATGCCGACCGTCTGGTAGACGGCCCACTGCGACTTCAGCCACTCCCAGCGCTCGGGCGACCCGGCGATGCTCACCCCGCCGGGCAGGTGCAGGCCGCAGGAGCGGCCGGTCTCGGCCTCGAGCTCGGAGTACAGGTTGATCGTGTACGCCTGCAGTGCCGCGACATTGGGGTCGGCGTTCAGGGCGTGGAAGCCGCCCGCGGCGTGCCAGGTCGACCCGGCGGTCAGCTCCGAGCGCTCGATCAGGGCGACATCGGTCCAGCCGAGCCTGGCCAGGTGGTACAGCACGCTGACGCCGACGACGCCGCCGCCGATCACGACGGCCCGGTAGTGAGTCTCGATGGTGCGCTCCTCGGGTCGGCCTAGCCCATGACGGTGAAGCTGCTGTCGGGGTTCACGCTGCGGCGGCGGCTGAACGTGGCCAGGTCGACCAGGTGACCGGTGCGCGGCAGCCGGACCTGCACCGGAGTGGCGTCGTGGTCGACGCCGTTCTCGCTCGCCGCGATGATCGCGTGCAGGTAGCTGCCCACCACCGGGGCGTTCTTGAACTGGTTGCCGCTGGTGCCGATCGCCACGTAGAACCCGGGCAGCGCCGTCCGGTCGTAGATCGGGATCCAGTCGTCGGCGACGTCGTAGACGCCACCGATGCCGCGCGGGGTGTTGGGCACGGTCAGCCCGGGCAGGCGCCGGGCGGCCCGGTAGAGCTGGGCCTGGTACTGCTCGGCGGTGGGACCGGTCTCGTAGTCCTCGGGGTCGGCCAGCCAGTGCAGCGGGTCGCAGGCCGGCTCGGCGCCGCCGATGAGCAGCTCGCCGCTCGGGGTGCCGCGGAAGTAGGTGCCCAGGTCGAGGTCGGCGACCAGCGGGCCCGGTGCCCCCTCGCCGGCCGCGCCGTGGTAGCCGGGCGGACCGGGCACGGTATGCACCTCGGCCCGCATCGGCCGGGTGACCACGGCGAAGTCCTCACCCACCCCGGCCAGGGCATTGACGGCCCCCGACGCCGGACCGGCCACGTTGACCACGACCGGGGCGTCGATCCGGGTGCCGTCGGCGAGGTCCACCCCGGCGACCCGGCCCCCGGCGCTCGCGATCCCGGTGACCGTGGTCCTGAAGACGAACCGGACGCCGCGCCGGCGGGCGGCCGTGGCGAGGTTGTGCGCGGCGTAGCCGGGGTCGTCGACGAAGCCGCCGTCGGGGTTCCAGTACGCACCGAGCTCGCCCTGTGGATCGGCCCAGAACTCTTCGCTGTCAACGGGTTTGGGCGGGTAGTGCCGAGCCGGGTCGAGCTGGGGCAGCCGGGCGCGCAAGGTCGCGGCGTCCCAGACCTCGTAGGGCACGCCGACCCGGTCGAACAGGGCCAGCACCTTGCCCGGGTCGTGGGTGGGTGAGTCCAGGCAGATCGCCCCGGTGCGGATGAACCGGGCCAGCCCACCGTCGTCGTCGCGCCCGCCGAGGAAGGCCTCCCACTCCGCCCAGGCGTAGTGCGCCTCCCATGCGGTGGCGACCCCGGCGAAGGTGGAGTAGTTGAACCGGATGATCGCCGAGGACGCGCTGGTCGAGCCCATGCCCGGGGCACCGGCCCGCTCGACCACCAGCACCGAGAGGCCTTCGGTGGCCAGCGCGTGGGCGACCGAGCAGCCGATCACGCCGGCACCGATCACGACCGCGTCCGCCGTGCGGTTCCCCATCGGTGCCTCCTCGCTGAGCCGGACGGCGCCGGGCCGCAGCGGCCGACCCCGCTTTCTACCAAGCGGCCCCTCCACCCGGCTACCCCTCCCCTCTGCTCATGCTCCGCCGCGCCGTCACAGTGGGGGTGACATGTCCGTATCGACGACGGCCCCGCGGAGCATCAGCAGACGGGGGGATCAGGTGGGGATGGTGCCGCGGAGGAGGCTGGTGCCGCTGTGGGTGGGGTTGCCGTCGAGCGGTTCGTCGGAGACGTCGACGATCGGGTACTCGCCGAGGTCGACGCCGTCGGGGATGTCGAACTCGCCGTCGGTGCCGGGCAGGATGCCCAGCGGGATCATCTTCTTCACGTCGCGATCGATCAGCCAGACCTCGTGGAACCCGGTCGTACCGGTCAGGCGGCTGACGTCGACCCGCAGCCGGCGGCCCTGGCCGGTGGTCACCACCGACGCCTCACCCTGCGCGCCCGGGTCGGCCGGCAGCGCGGTCAGCACCACCTGAGCGATCACCTGCGACGGTGGCGGCGCGGACCCGTCGCCGAGCAGCGAGGAGCCGAGCACACCACCGATCACCCCGATGACCAACGCGGACGCCGCCACCGCGACCATCGAACCCGACACGCGGCCCCAGCGACCCGGGCGAGCGGCCGGTCC
>JBAPWU010000463.1:0-2986 GCA_049283855.1 Kineosporiaceae bacterium | reverse complement strand
GCTCCGTTCGCCCAACGTCTCGCCGCGGTCGTCCCCGCCGCGGTCGCGGCGGAGGCACTCCTGAGCGAGCCCGAGGACGTCCAGTGGTGTCACGGGGACCTCTGGGCCGACAACCTGCTGCGCACGCCCGGCGGCACGCTCACCGTTCTGGACTGGGAGGACAGTGGCCCCGGCTCACCGGCCCAGGAACTGATGGCCGTGGTGTTCGAGTTCGGCCGCGGCGACCCGGACCGGATGCGGGAGCTGTATGCCGCCTACCTCGCCGCCGGTGGGCCGGGCCGGTTGACCTCTCCCGGCGACGCCACGATGCTCCTCGCCCAGACGGCACACCTCGCGATGACGGGGTGCCGACGGTGGCTGGCGGCGTCGACCGATGCCCAGCGTGAGGACAACGCCGCCTGGGTGGGGGAGTTCCTCGACGAGCCCGTGACCATCGAGACCATCGACGCGATCCTGACGGCGATCCGCCCCGTCGGGGCGGGCTGATCCCCCGGCTGATCCCCGCTACCGGGCTACGGGCTAGGCGTCCGAGGCGTCCCGGGGGTCAGTTCGGAAGCCTTCGAGAGTCGATCAGCGATCGCGGAGTACCGTTGGCAGTCCCGCACACCGCATCGCTGGCAGTCCTGCGCTGCAGTCGGTCCGGCGTGGAAGCCCTTGGAGGAGAAGTCACGTGCACAAGAGCAGGTTGGACGACGGATCCGTGCTGGTCGCCTTCGAGTTGCCCGCAGCCGTCGCCGCGACCTCGGTGAACCTGGTCGGGGACTTCAACGACTGGTCCCCCGATGCGAACCCGCTGGCCCTGCTCGACGACGGAGGCTTCCGCACCGAGGTGACCCTGCCCGCCGGGCGGCGCGCGCGCTTCCGCTACCTGCTCGACGGTCAGCGGTGGGAGAACGACTGGGCCGCCGACGACTACGTGCCGAACGGGCTGGGCACCGAGGACTCCGTGGTCGACCTCACCCGGCTCGAGGCCATTGCCGAGACCGCCAGCGAGGTGGGCTCGACCGAGGACCTGGCCGCCCGAACCGCCGTCTCCCAGACACCGGCGCCGGACGCCGCGGTCACGACCTCCCGGCCCTGGTGGCAGTTCTGGACCTGGCGCCTTCCGTCCAGACCGTGATCATCACCTCGAGTGGTCACTTTCGCCCCTTCTGGGGGCGGATTTCGGGGAGGAATCGACCACTCGGCGGCGGGCCACTCGGCGGCGCACGGCGGGTCAGCGGGTCAGGGTCCGGCGCAGTGCCCAGCTGCTGAGGGCCAGCCGGGTCGAACGGCCCACGTCCTCCTCGGGCGACCCGGGCCCGGGATCAGTGGCGCAGCTCGGTGAGTTGCCGGGTGTGCAGGGGCAGGTGGTAGGTCGCCTGGGTCGCCAGGGCGAGCGAGCCCCAGGGCATCGGCCGGTCGACCACCACCTGGTCGCCGTCGATCAGGTGGCAGGGCACGAGCGTGTCCAGCTGATCGCCGTCCAGTCGCCCGAGCAGCAGGCGCAGGGTCTCGGCCCGGGCCCGCCCCAGCTCCACCAGGGACGCCATGTCGCCGGCCGCCGCGACGACGGCGTCCAGCACGTCCGGGTCGTTGGGCACGGCGTTGTCGAACCGCGGGGCGCTGCCGTGGATCAGCCCCCGGCACACCGTCGCCATCAGGTCGTCGTTCACGGCGATGTGGGCCACTACCTGCTCCGCGGTCCACTCCCCGGGCGAGGGATCGCCGAACCCGGGATCACCCGCCTCGGCGAAGAACGCCTCGTACGCGTCCACCAGCGCCTCGAGCTGCTCGGCGGGCGCCCCGTGATCGACGCCCTTGTCGGCCAGGTCGGCGAAGTGGTCGAGCACGTACCCCCAGGCGTTGGGGCCGACGTAGCGCCGACGCATCTGCTCGGCCAGCTCGCCGAAGGCCTCCCAGCCGTGATGGGCGAGCTCGACCCGGGTGCCCTCGCCGTCCGCGGTGAAGGTCACCTCGACCAGCCCGCCCACGCCGTCCTCCCGGCCCGGATGCCAGTGCAGGGTCAGATGGGTCGGCGGTTGCCAGTCCTCCACCTCGGCCCAGAGCGCGCTCTCGCCGCCGTGCGACCGCTCGACCAGCCGCCCGTCCACGAGCGACACCCCGGCGGAGTTCTCGCCGAACAGGCCATGGGTGCTCAGCGGCCACCAGGCCCCGATCTGCTCGGTGAACAGCCGGAAGGCCTCAGCGGGTGCGTGCCGGACGTGCGCGACGCGCAGGACGGGGGGTGGGGTCACGGCTGGTCTCCGGAGGGGGTTCGGGTGGAGGTTCGGATGCGGTGGCGAAGTCGGCGAAGGCGCTCAGCGCGCCGTCCCAGAACTGGTCGACGTAGGCGCGCAGGTCGCCCAGGCCGGTGGGGTCGATCCGGTAGAGCCGGCGGGCGCCGTCCGCCCGGACGGCGACCAGGTGCGCCTCTCGCAGCACCCGAAGGTGTTGCGAGACAGCGGGTTGGGAGACCGGGAGCTTGTCGGTCAGCTCGCGGACGGTGCGCTCACCGCCGCTCAGCAGCTCGAGCAGCCGCCGGCGCGACGGCTCACCGAGCGCGTCGAGCACCGCCTGGGCATCGGCCATGGCTAATTATTAGTGGCTGCTTATGGCACCGGTCAAGGAGGTGCGCACAGGCGAGCTCCGACATGAGTCGGGGGTACTCATCCACCGCCGCTCCGACCGCACCCGTTCCGGCATGGCGAAGGACGGCGTCGCGGCACTACCGGGCGTCCGGGCCGACGATGTGGCGTGCCGTCCGCTGACGGGGAACGGGGCGGCGGGACCTGGTGCCCAGCCCGGCGGGTCCGGACCTGGCCGCCGGCAGCACCACCGTGCGTGCGGCGGGTTCGATCGAGAGGGCGGCACCCAGCAGGCGGGCCACCAGCCTCAGCCACGCCACGTCGTCCGCCGTCACGCCGGCCGCGTCGCAGGAGTCGAGCGTGAGCATGCCGTGGCACTGCGTGCCGCTGGTCACCGGCACGGCGACGAAGGCCTGGTA
>JBAPWU010000462.1:0-2223 GCA_049283855.1 Kineosporiaceae bacterium | reverse complement strand
GCGCCGGCCTCCGCGCCCGCCTCGGCGCCCGCCACCCAGGCGTCGCCCGCGTCACCGGCCACCGCCCAAGCGTCGTCCGCCTCACCGGCCACCGCCCAGCCGTCGTCCAGGCCGTCAGCGGCCGTCCAGTCCGCACAACCCCTGACCGGGCGGGTGATCCTGATCGATCCCGGTCACAACGGGCGCAACGCCAAGCACGCCGCCCAGGTCGCCCGGCTGGTCGACATCGGCAACGGGCGCAAGGCCTGTGACACCTCGGGCACCCAGACCGACGGCGGGTACGCCGAGCACGCATTCACCTGGGATCTGGCGAACCGGCTGGCAGCGATCCTTCGGGCCCAGGGCGCCACCGTGGTGCTGACCCGGCCCCATGACATCGGCGTCGGTCCGTGCATCACCGAACGGGCCGGGATCGGCAACCGGGCCAAGGCCGACGCCGCGATCTCGATCCACGCCGACGGCGCCGCCAGGACCGGCTACGGCTTCCACGTGATCGCCCCCGCCCGGGTCGGTGGCAACGCGCCGATCGTGGCGCCGTCCGGCCGGTTGGCGGTGTCGATCCGCAGCGCCTTCGCCCGCGGGACCGGCGAGCCCTACTCCACCTACACGGGCGGCGGGAAGGCGATCACCGTGCGCAAGGACCTCGGCGGGCTGAACCTGAGCCGGGTGCCGAAGGTCTTCATCGAGTGCGCGAACATGCGCAATCCGGCGGACGCCGCGCGGCTGGGCAACCCGGCGTGGCGGCAGAAGGCCGCGCAGTCCCTGGCCAACGGGCTGAGCGCCTTCGTGCTCACCGAACGCCCCCGGTGAACCGCGGCCCTGCCCTCACCCGGTCAGGGAGACGGTGCGGACCGACCGGCTGGACAGCGCGCCGGCGATCGCCACCAGCATGAGCACGGCGTAGCCGAGCAGGGTCCGGCGCACCCCGAAGAGATCACTGATCGGGCCTACGGCGGCGAACCCCGACGGGACCAGGACCATCGAGGCCAGGCTCTGGTAGGCCCCGGCCCGCGAGAGCGCCTCCTCGGGGATCTGGGTCATCGTCACCGCGTTGGTGAGCACCTCACCGACGGTCATGCAGATGCCGGTGAGGAACATCGCGAGGGCGAACAGCCACAGCGGGGCGCCGAGGGCCAGGGTCAGGACCGGCGTCACCAGCCCGAGGGTCCACACGGTGGCGGTGCGCATCGGCCGGCGTGGATTGACCCTGATCACCAGCAGGCTGCCGACCAGGAATCCGACCGAATGCACGCCGATCACCGCCGACCAGGCGAGGGCCCCACCGAGGCGCTGCGCCGCGAGCACCGGACCGAGCACGAAGACCCCGCCGGAGATGCAGAAGTTGAACACCGACCACTGGACCAGGCTGACCCACATCCACTCACGGGAGGTCACCTCCCGCAGGCCGCCGCGCAGCTCGGCCAACAACGAGTGGCTCCGCACACGCTCGACCGGTGGCAGCCCCATCCCGCCGAGCAGCAGCGCGGAGCAGGCGAACGTGGCGGCGTCGAGGAGCAGGGCCCAGCCGGGCCCGGCCACGGCCACCACGGCTCCGGCGCCGGCCGCGCCGATGATCCTCGCGGCGTTCTCACCGGTCTGCACCAACGCCCGGGCATCCTTGACCCGGGCGGCCGGCACGAGCAGCGGCGGGATCCCGTCCGAGGCCGGGATGAACACCGCCGAGGCGAGCCCGTTGAGGAAGGCCAGCACGATCAGGGCCGCGATCGACCCCCGGCCGCTGAGCAGCAGGACGCCGATGCCGGCCTGGGTGGCCGCCGCCGAGAGGTCGGCCACCACCATCATCCGCTGCCGGGAGAAGCGGTCGGCCAGGACTCCGCCGTAGAGCAGGAACCCGACCTGGGCCAGCATCCGGGCGAACAGCACCGTCCCCAACTGGGTCGCCTGCGCGCCCGAGACCAGGCCGAGGACGGCGAACGCCAGCGCGATCGGTGCCATCGCACTGCCGAAGACGGAGACGGTGCGCGCGATCATCAACCGGCGGAAGCGCCGGTCGGCGAGCAGACCCCTCACGCCGTCCATGAACCCGATCCCCCGCAGACGCGACCGGGCCAGATCGCTGATCGATGAAATCCGTTGTCAGCCTAGACCTTCGGGGGTGGGTCTGCCCGGGCGTGCGGGACCGGGCTCAGGCGCTCGCGCCGACCGCCGGAACGGGCGGGAGCACCGGCACGGGCGGCTTCGTCGTCGGGTCGGGCACCGGCG
>JBAPWU010000461.1:0-6536 GCA_049283855.1 Kineosporiaceae bacterium | reverse complement strand
GGCCCCGGCTGCTGCGCCTCCGAGCGGCGATGCGCCGTCCAGCCTCGACCTGGACGCCGCCCCGCCACCGATGCCCGCGCCGTCCCCGGCGGCGCAGGAGTGCCCGAACTGCGCGGCCTCGAACCTGCCCGATGCGCTGTTCTGCGAGGACTGCGGCTACGACTTCACCACCGGGCAGATGCCGCGTCCACTCACCCCGCCGGACGTCGCCGGGGCCGGGTCCGGGTCAGGGTCCAGCAATGCCGGTGCCATGCTCCAGCCGCCGCCCACCGCGCCGGCCGACCCGCAGCTTCCACCGGCCGCGCAGGCTCCCGCGGGGGTGGAGTGGGTGGTCGAGATCTGGGTCGACCCGGACTGGCATGCCGCCCAGGACGTGGACGACCCCTGCCCGTCGGCCGGAATGCCCGTCGTGGTGCCGCTGCACCTGCGCAGTGTGCTGATCGGGCGGACGTCGAGCAGCCGCAACATCCACCCCGAGGTCGACGTCGTCGGCGACACGGGGGTCTCGCGCCGGCATGCGCAACTGACCACCGATGGGCAGCGTTGGTGGGTGGAGGACCTGCAGTCGGCCAATGGCACCTACCTGGGTGCGGCCGGGCAGCCGCTGCCGGCCGACCCGATCGCCGCCGGCACCCGGGTGGAGCTGCCCGACGACGGCCGGATCTACGTCGGAGCCTGGACCCGCCTCGTGGTCCGCAAGGCCTCCCCCTCCGAGGCCACCCTGTGAACCCGCGGGCCTGAGCCCAACCTCACATACCCGGTGCGGCGAGGACGTCGGGGAGTGGATAGCCTCAGCGGGGATCTCATCAGCGGCGCAGAAGCCGATCAGCGAAGGGGAGTGGCGCACAGATGGCGCGCAAGGGCACGGCAACGGTCGTCGGAGCAGGCTTCTACGGCTCCACCACCGCGCAGCGGCTGGCCGAGTACGACGTCTTCGAGAAGGTCGTCCTCACCGACATCCGTGACGGCTGGGCCGAGGGCCTGGCTCTCGACCTCAACCAGTCCCGCCCGATCGAGGGTTTCGAGACCAAGGTGGTCGGCAAGACCACCACGGTGGACGGCGAGGGCTACGAGGTGATTGCCGGCTCCGACGTCGTGGTGATCACCGCCGGCCTGTCCCGCAAGCCGGGCATGAGCCGGATGGACCTGCTCGGCGTCAACGGTGGCATCGTGCGCGGCGTGGCCGAGAACGTGGCCCGGCACGCTCCGGACGCCGTGGTGATCATCGTCTCGAATCCGTTGGACGAGATGACCACCCTGGCCCAGATCGCCAGCGGCTTCCCGCACGCCCGGGTGATGGGCCAGGCCGGCATGCTCGACACCGCCCGGTTCAGCTACTTCGTGGCCGACACCCTCGGTGTGCCGGTGGGTGCGGTGAAGACCCTCACCCTCGGCTCGCACGGCGACACCATGGTCCCGGTGCCGAGCGCGTGCACCGTCAACGGCACGCCGCTGGCCGACGTGATGCCGGCGGACAAGATCGAGGAACTGGTCGTGCGCACCCGCAACGGTGGCGCCGAGGTGGTCGCCCTGCTCAAGACCGGGTCGGCCTACTACGCGCCGTCCGCCGCCGCCGCGCGGATGGCCAAGGCCGTGGCCGACGACTCCGGCGCCGTGATGCCGGTGTGCGCGTGGCTGTCCGGCGAGTTCGGCATCGACGGCGTCTACCTCGGTGTCGAGGCCGAGATCGGCAAGGAGGGGGTGCGCAAGGTGGTCGAGCGCGACCTCACCGAGACCGAGCTGGCCGGCCTGCGCGAGGCCGCCGCCGCGGTCAAGTCCAAGGCTGCGGACGTCGCCTCGCTCTGATTCCCGGGCTCCCACGGCTCATGCTCCGCGGGTGACCACGTTCCGGCGTCCTTGGCTGCCGGAACAGGTACACCCGCGGAGCATGAGCGCGCTGTGGGGGTGGTGCTACTTGCGCACCCTGCCCTCGATGGCGACCACGTTGTGCTCGCCGGTGATCAGCGAGTAGGTGGCCCCGGCCAGCGCGGCACCCACGATCGGCGCCAGCCAGAACAGCCACAGCTGCCCCAGCGCCCACGAGTCGGTGAAGAACGCGACCCCGGTGGAGCGGGCCGGGTTCACCGAGGTGTTGGTCACCGGGATCGAGATCAGGTGGATCAGGGTCAGCGCCAGGCCGATCGCGATCGGGGCGAACCCGGCCGGAGCGCGCCCGTCGGTCGATCCGAGGATGACGTAGAGGAAGAAGGCGGTCAGCACGATCTCGATCACCAGGGCGGCGAGCAGGCTGTACTTGCCGGGGGAGTGGTCACCGAATCCGTTGGCGGCGAAGCCGGAGGCCTTGGCGTCGAAGCCCGACTTGCCGTTGGCGACCACGAACAGGACGCCGGCCGCGACGGTCGCGGCCACCACCTGGGTGATGATGTAGGCGGGGACGTCCTTCCAGGAGAACCGCTTGGCCACGGCCAGGCCCACGGTCACCGCGGGGTTGAAGTGCCCCCCGGAGACGTGGCCCACGGCGTAGGCCATGGTCAGCACGGTCAGGCCGAAGGCGAGGGCCACGCCGAGGAGGCCGACGCCGACCTCCGGGAACGTGGCCGCCAGGACGGCCGTGCCGCAACCGCCCAGGACCAGCCAGAAGGTGCCGAGGAACTCCGCGCCGAGGCGCGAGGTGAGGGCGGGAGTACCAGTCATGTGAAACCTCTCGTTGCAGAGCCCGGCCACGATGGTCGGTGATCCACATTCTGCCCGCCGGGCACCGAGCAGAGCGAGCCGTTCGCCGGATCGTGTCCGGCGTGCCGTCCCCGCGGCGCCGGCGCTGGCTAGGCTGCGGACGTCGAAGGTCAGCTGAACCATGCGTCGTGAGGAGAGCCAGCCGTGGCCAAGATCAAGGTCGCCAACCCCGTCGTCGAGCTCGACGGTGACGAGATGACCCGCATCATCTGGCAGTTCATCAAGGACCGGCTGATCCATCCCTACCTCGACGTCGACCTGAAGTACTACGACCTGAGCATCGAGAACCGCGACGCCACGGACGACCAGGTCACCGTCGACTCCGCGAACGCCATCAAGCAGTACGGCGTCGGCGTCAAGTGCGCCACCATCACCCCCGACGAGGCCCGGGTCACCGAGTTCAAGCTGAAGAAGATGTGGGTCTCGCCGAACGGCACGATCCGCAACATCCTCGGCGGCGTGGTCTTCCGAGAGCCGATCATCATCAGCAACATCCCGCGGCTGGTGCCCGGCTGGACCAAGCCGATCGTGATCGGCCGTCACGCGCACGGCGACCAGTACAAGGCGACCAACTTCAAGGTGCCCGGCGCCGGTCAGCTGACCATGACCTTCACCCCGGCCGACGGCTCCGAGCCGATCCAGCACGTGGTCGCGGACTACGGCCCCGACGGCGGGGTCGCCATGGGCATGTACAACTTCAACAACTCCATCGCGGACTTCGCCCGGGCCTCGTTCGCCTACGGCCTGAAGCGTGGCTACCCGGTGTACCTGTCGACCAAGAACACGATCCTCAAGGCCTACGACGGCCAGTTCAAGGACATCTTCCAGAGCATCTTCGAGGCCGAGTACAAGGCCGACTTCGATGCGGCGGGCCTGACCTACGAGCACCGCCTGATCGACGACATGGTCGCCGCCGCGATGAAGTGGGAGGGCGGGTACGTCTGGGCCTGCAAGAACTACGACGGTGACGTGCAGTCCGACACGGTGGCCCAGGGCTTCGGCTCGCTCGGCCTGATGACCAGCGTGCTGATGACCCCGGACGGCAAGACGGTCGAGGCCGAGGCGGCCCACGGCACGGTCACCCGGCACTACCGGATGCATCAGCAGGGCAAGCCCACCTCCACCAACCCGATCGCCTCGATCTACGCCTGGACCGGCGGTCTGAAGCACCGCGGCACGCTCGACGGAACCCCCGAGGTGACCGCCTTCGCCGAGCGGCTCGAGCGGGTCTGCGTCGAGACCGTCGAGAGCGGCAAGATGACCAAGGACCTGGCGCTGCTGGTCGGCCCCGACCAGCCGTTCCTGACCACCGAGGCGTTCCTGGCCGCGCTCGACGAGAACCTCCAGGCGGCCAGCTGACCGGCCATGGCCACGGCCATGGCAACCGCCACGGCCACGGCGCGGACCGCGGACCCGGCCGCGGACCCGGCCACCCCGGCGCGACCCACCGGTGGCGGCTGAGGGCCGCCTTCGCCGGCGTCGCCGGGTTCTTCGTGGTGGAGCTCCTCACCGCACTGGCCACCGGGTCGCTGGCCCTGCTCAGCGACGCCGGGCACATGGCGGCGGACGTCGTGGCGCTCGGTGCTGCCCTGGTGGCCACCCGGATCGCGACCCGGCGGGACACCACCGGGCGGAGGACCTTCGGCTCCTACCGGGCCGAGGTCTTCGCCTCCGGGCTGGCCGTGCTGCTCATGGCCGGGGTGTCGGTGTACGTCGCCGTCGAGGCCTTCGCCCGGTTCGGTGAGGCGAGGCAGGTGCCCTCCGGAGCCATGCTCGCGGTGGGGGCGCTCGGTCTGGCGGTCAATCTGGCGGCGCTGCTCCTGCTGCGCGGCGGCGCCCGGGACAGCCTGACCGTCAGGGGCGCCTACCTCGAGGTGCTCGCCGACGCCCTCGGTTCGATCGGGGTGATCCTGGCCGGGGCGCTGGTCGCACTCACCGGCCGGTCCTGGTGGGACACGGTGGTCGCGGTCGCGATCGCGGTGTTCGTCGCCGTCCGGGCGGTGATCCTCGGCCGGGAGGTGGTCGCCGTGCTGGGCCAGCACGCCCCGGCCGATCTGGACCCCGGCGAGGTGGAGGCGGCGCTGCGCGCGGTGCCGGGGGTGCTGGACGTGCACGACCTGCACCTGTGGACGCTCACCTCGGGCATGACCGTTGCCACCGCGCACCTGGTCACCACCGACGGCGCCGACGGCCACGACGTGCTGGACGCCGCCCGCGACCTGATGCGCGAGCGGTTCGCCGTCGTCCACGCGACCCTGCAGGTCGAACCGGCCAGCCACACCGGGTGCGAGGAGATCGCCTGGTGATCGCCCGGCGGGCGCCGCTTCAGCACATTCCGGAACCCGCCGATCTGGGGTAGGTGACTGCTCACCGCGGGATTCCGCTGGCGTCCTTGGCCATCACCGTGGCCGCGGCGGCCGCGGTGTCCCCGGTCCTGTTCACCGCACTCGACTCTGCCGCCTGGGCCGAGCGCGTCCCCCCCGGTGCCGCGCCGTCCGCGGCCTCGGCCGCCGGCACGGTGGCGAGCCTGACCCTGACCGGTCCCGCGCGACTGCTGACCCCCTCGACGGTCACCGCCGGTGCCGTCGTCCTCGCCCCGGAACGGGCCCAGGGCACGATCACGGTGACCATCGCCGGGCGTACCTGCACCTCGGCGAGCGAGGTCCCGACGGGCAGGAGCACGCTGTCGGTGGCCTGCGCGGTGTCCCCGACCGCAGCCCAGATCCCGGCCATCCCGGCGACGGTGACGGCCACGCTCGAGCGGAGCGAGGCCGGCCGGCCGCGACGCACCATCCGGACCGCGCAGCGCTCGGTGGCGCTCGACGACGGCGCCGACGTGCCGTATGCCGAGGCGAAGTCACGCTGGACGGCGCTGGGCGCCTCGCTGCGCGCGGAGGCCGGTGACACCTCGGAGGCGATGTTCGGGTCGGCCTACCTGGCGTCCATGGTCTGGCGCGAGGCGCAGACGTCGGGGTGGCGCAGCCCGGCCACCCAGGCCCGGATCGAGGACCTGCTCGCCTCGCGCAAGGCCGGCGGAGGCTACGGCCTGGACACGGCGTGGGACGCCTACAGTGACGGGACCACGAACCCGGCCACCACCACCTACACGGTGACCACCGCGGGCCACGTCGGCTGGGTGTTGCTGGAGGCGTACAAGAACAAGGCCCTTCCCCGGGGCGGGCTGAGCTCCGCGGTGGACGCCCTGCTCGACATGCCGCGGGGGAACGGGGGCACCTGCTTCGCCTATTCGAACGCACCGGGCGACGCCGATCAGCCCTGCGTCTACAACGTGACCCATGGCGCGACGGCCTTCCTGGTCCAGGTCCGCCGGGTGACCACGTATCGCGCCGCCGAGATCGACGCGCTGGTGCACGTGATGCGCTCGAAGCTGGGCGAGGGGTACGACCCGGCCACGGGCTACTGGGTCTACCTGGCCGGTGACACCACCGCTCAGGACGTCTCCCATCAGGTCTACACGGCCAAGAGCGTGGACGTCGTCGATCCGGCCTTCGGTGCCGTCGGCCGGATGATGGCCCTGCCGTGGTGGCGCCACCCCGCGGGCATGACCCAGTCCCGCCCGGCACTGGCCTCGGCGATGATGGACGTGGCCAAGGACTGCCGCTATGCCCGGTCCCCCGCGGTACTGGTCGCGGCCGAGCGCGGCCTGGCGTCGGGCGCGGCCTCGTTCACCGTGATGGGCATGTCGGCCCTCGCCGACGAGATCCAGCAGAAGTGCTTCAGCGCACCCCAGAGCGCGTCGATCTCGCGCAGGTGACTGCTCACCGCCGCACGTCCTCCCCGGCTTCCCTGGCTTCCCTCGCATCCCTGGCCGTCACCGTGGC
>JBAPWU010000460.1:0-2086 GCA_049283855.1 Kineosporiaceae bacterium | reverse complement strand
GGCCGGTGGCGGAGCCGTGAGCGGACGGCTCGACCCGGTGGGCGCCCCCAGCGCGCCGGGGGTCAGCGCCTGGAACGTCGCCAACGGACTGACCGCGCTGCGCCTGGCACTGGTGCCCGTCTTCGGCTGGCTGCTGCTGAGCGCGGACGGACGGCAGACCTCATGGCGGCTGGCCGCCGCGGCGGCCTTCGTCGTCGCCGGGCTGACCGATCGGTTCGACGGCGAACTGGCCCGGCGCCGGGGCCTGGTCACCGATGTCGGCAAGTTGGCCGACCCGATCGCCGACAAGGCGCTGACCGGGACGGCCCTGGTGGGCCTGTCACTGCTCGGCGAGCTGGCCTGGTGGGTCACCGCCGTGGTGCTGCTGCGAGAGATCGGGATCACCGTGCTGCGCTTCGTCGTGCTCCGGCACGGGGTGATGCCGGCTGGGCGGGGAGGCAAGCTGAAGACGGCGCTCCAGGCCCTGGCGATCACGTTGTACCTGCTGCCGCTGCCCGCGCCGTGGCACACGCTGGCCGTTGCGGCGATGGCCGTCGCGGTGCTGGTCACCCTGGTCACCGGGGCCGACTACCTGGTCAAGGCCTACCGGCTGGTGGCCGGAAGCGAACGCACCCGCGCCCGGCGGCAGCGTCGTGCCTCCTGACCTGGCGGCCCGGGTGGTCGCGGCGCTGACCGAGCGCGGTGAGCACCTGGCCGTCGCCGAGTCGCTGACCGGGGGGGCACTGTGCGCCCGGATCGTCGACGTCGCGGGCGCCTCGGCCGTGTTGCGCGGCGGCGTGGTCGCCTACGCCACCGACCTCAAGGCCAGCCTGCTCGGGGTCGACGAGAACGTGCTGGCCGCCAGGGGTGCCGTGCAGCCGCTGGTGGCCGAGCAGATGGCCCTGGGCGTGGCGCAGCGACTGGGGGCCCGGCACGGTCTGGCCACCACCGGCGTGGCCGGCCCGCAGGAACAGGACGGGCAGCCGGTGGGGCGGGTGCACCTGGCCCACGCCGGACAGCTCGGAGTGGAGGTGGAGACCTGGGACCTGGTCGGTGACCGCGCGATGATCCGGGCGCAGGCCGTCGATCGGGCCCTGGCCCTGCTGCTGCGCAGGCTGTGACGGGTGCGGCACGATGTCGCTCGTGTCGCCCGATCAGCATGGACATCCCCTGGTGCTCGTCGTCGAGGACGAGCCGGCGATCGCCGAACTGATCCGCGGAGCCCTCGCCCGGGAGGGGTTCACCGTCCATGTGGTCGGCGACGGCCCGGGCGCCCTGACCGCGATCGCGCGGGACCGGCCCGCCGTCATCGTCCTCGACGTCGGTCTGCCCGGCCTGGAGGGCACCGAGGTGTGCCGCCGGATCCGCGCCGCCGGTGACTGGACCCCGGTCCTCTTCGTGACGGCTCGTGAAGAGGAGGTCGATCGCGTGCTGGGGCTCGAACTCGGCGCGGACGACTACGTGACCAAGCCGTTCAGTCCCCGCGAGCTGGTGGCCCGGGTCAAGGCGGTGCTGCGCCGGGGCGCCGGGACCATCGGCGACGGGCGGTTGTCGGTGGGTGGTCTGATCCTCGATCTGCAGACCCGCCGCGCCCGTGCCGACGGGGCGCCGATCGAGCTGACCACGACCGAGTTCGACCTGCTGGCCCACCTGATGCGCCGCCCGGACCGGGTGTTCACCCGCGAGGAGCTCCTCGCCGAGGTCTGGGGATACCCGGCCGGGACGGCCACCCGGACCGTCGACGTGCACGTGGCCCAGGTCCGCACCAAGATCGGGACGGCCGCGCGGCTGCGGACCGTGCGTGGGGTGGGATATGCCGTCGAGCCGGGCTGAGCACGCCGCCGGGCGCCGGTGGTCCCTGCGGCGTCGGGTGGTGGTGCTGGTGGCGGTGGTGTCGCTGGCCAGTTCGCTGCTGACCGCCCTGGCTCTGGCCCGTGCGCTGGGCCTGTCCAACCGCGAGCAGGCCGCCACCACGCTCACGCTCGAGGCGGACACCCTGGCTGCCCTGGTCGCCGACGGCCGGGAGGTGCGCGCCGATCGCCGGGAGCGCCTGATCGACGCCCGGAGCGGGTGGGCGGCCCAGATCGTCCCCGCGGGACGCCCAGCG
>JBAPWU010000459.1:0-1654 GCA_049283855.1 Kineosporiaceae bacterium | reverse complement strand
CGAACCCGATGTCACCGAGCCCGGCGGCGGCCGACGTGCTGCCGGCGCCCAGACGCACCACGGCGCCGAGGGTGTCCAGGACCTGGGCCCGCTCCCGTTCGTCGTCGCCGTCCCGCTCGTCGACCACGAGCACCCGGGCGCCGCGCTCGACCAGGGCGGCGGCCGCGGCGAAGCCGCTCACCCCGATCCCGGCCACGACGACGCGCAGGCCGGCCCAGTCCGCACCGGCGTGGGTCAGCGGCTCCAGCGAGCGGGCGCTCACTGGGTGCCCACCACCCACTCGGCGTAGAACACGCCCAGGCCGAGGCCGCAGAACAGCCCGGCGATGATCCAGAACCGGATCACGATGGTGACTTCGTTCCAGCCCGCCAGTTCGAAGTGATGTTGCAGCGGAGCCATCCGGAACACCCGTTTGTGGGTCAGCTTGAAGTACCCGACCTGGATCACGACCGAGAGCAGGATCAGCACGAACAACCCGCCGAGGATGACCAGCAGCAGTTCGGTCCGGGTGAGGATGGCCAGCCCGGCCAGCGCACCTCCGAGGGCCAGCGAGCCCGTGTCCCCCATGAAGATCTTGGCCGGGGAGGCGTTCCACCACAGGAAGCCGAAGGTGGCCCCGAGCAGGCAGGCGGCCGCCACGGCAAGGTCCCGCGGGTCGCGGACCTCATAGCACAGGTCGGTGCGCACCCGCTCACAGGACTGGTTGGACTGCCAGGTGCCGATCAGCAGGTAGGACCCGGCGACGGCGACCGTGGCGCCGCTGGCCAGGCCGTCGAGCCCGTCGGTGAGGTTCACCCCGTTGCTGGTCCCGGCGATCATGATCAACGCCCAGACGATGAAGAGGATCAGGCCGACCACAGGCCCGGCGACGGCGAGGTCGAGCGGCAGGTCGCGGATGAAGGAGATCTTCGTCGAGGCCGGGGTGAGCGTCTCGCCGTTGTCCTGGGTGAGGGCCACCACGGCGAAGACGATCGCGACCAGGGACTGGCCGATCAGCTTCGGCACCGCGCGCAGGCCGAGGCTGCGCTGCTTGGAGATCTTGAGATAGTCGTCGAGCCAGCCGACGAACCCCAGGCCCACCATCAGGAACAGCACCAGCAGCCCGGACAGGGTGGGCGGCCACATGGTGAACAGGTGGGCCACTCCGTACCCGGCCAGGGTCGAGGCGATGATCACGACGCCACCCATGGTGGGGGTGCCGCGCTTGATGTGGTGAGAGGTGGGCCCGTCGTCGCGGATGAACTGCCCGTACCCCCGCTTGACCAGGAAGGTGATGAACAGGGGGGTGCCGAACAGCGAGGACACCATGGCGACTGCGGCCGCGATGACCACTGCCTTCACGGTCCGACCTCCCCTGGCTGTGCCGCCGCGGCGAGCCCGCCCGCGCCAGCGTCATCCTGCCCCGCCGGGTCCCCCGGGAGCGGGATAACGGCCCTGCCGGGCGTTTCGTGCACCTGCCCGCGGGCGCCCCCCGGCGGCTGGATCAGGCTGCGGGCGAGCCGGTCCAGGCCGATCGCCCGGGAGGCCTTCACCAGCACCACGTCACCGGGTCGCAGCCGCTCGCGCAGCAACGCCTCGGCGGCGTCCAGATCCTCGACCGCCGACACCGTCCGCGCCCCGGCCTCGACCGCGCCCCGGTGGGCGGGCCGGGCAC
>JBAPWU010000458.1:0-16088 GCA_049283855.1 Kineosporiaceae bacterium | reverse complement strand
CCCCCGACCAGCTCGCCCTCGCGTTGGCCGCAGCGGACGAGGTCACCGCCCGCCGGGCCCGCTCGATCCGGGCCGCCGAACTGGCCACCGAACGGGCCCGCTACCAAGCCGACCGCGCCGAACGCGCGTTCCTGGCCTGCGAACCGGAGAACCGGCTGGTCGCCCGCAGCCTGGAATCACGGTGGGAGGCCCGGCCTGATCGACCTGACCGGCGCCGAGACCGCCCTGACCGCCCAGCGGGCGGCCCAGACCCCGCTACCCCCACCCGCCGAGCTGGCCGCCGCGGTCGCCGACATGCACACCCTCTGGGCCGCCCCATCGACCAGCGACAAGGACCGCAAACGGATACTGCGGGCCCTGCTCGGTGACGTCACCCTGCGCCCGGGCGACACCCCCCGCGAGCTGCGGGTCGGGTTGCGCTGGAAATCCGGGGCCGCCACCGAGGTCACCGTGCAACGGATGAGCGCGGTCACCGAATGGCGCCGCGCCAGCCCCGAGACCGTCGCGTTGGCTCGTGAACTCGGGCCCCGGATGAGCAACCCCGAACTCGCCGACGCCCTCAACGCCGCAGGACAGCACACCGGCGCCGGCCACCCCTTCGACGCCAAGGCCGCCGCCAACCTGCGCCACGCCCACCGGATCGCCTCCCCGGCCACCCTGTCCGACGGGGAATTGACCCCCCGCGCGGTCGCGGCCCGCCTGAAGATCAGCACCTCGACCGTCCACGACTGGATCACCAGCGGCGTCCTGCCAGCCCGGCGCGCCCGCGGCGGGCACTGGGCGATCAGCTTCACCCCCGACATCCAGGCCGACTGCCAGGCCCGCCTGGCCGTCAGCGGTCACATCCACCGCGACGCCGACGACCAGGACGCTCAACCCGGCGAGATCTCCATCGCCGCCACCGCCGTCCGGCTCGGGGTCAAGCCCGACGTCGTCTACTACTGGGCCCAGCGCGGCTACCTACCCACCCGACGCGGCAAGAGCGGCCGCCGATGGGTCAGCCTCACCCCCGACCTCGAACAACGCTGCCGCCAACGCATCGCCGACTCCTACAAGCTCCCCGACCAGGTGAAATCCCAGGCCAGACCGCAGATCACATCCCGAACCACACAACCCGCTGAAAGGACCGCAGTATGAAGCCACCGTCCCTTGCGTGTCGGATCGGGTCGCTCAGACGGTGGTAGCGCGGAGACTGGAGGCGAAGGTCGAGGCGATCTTCCATCCGGACTCTTACGGCTACCGTCCCGGGCGTGCCCCGCAGGATGCGGTCGAGGTCTGCAAACAGCGGTGCAGGAAGCGCGACTGGGTGATTGATCTTGACATCCAGAAGTTCTTCGACTCCGTCAGATGGGATCTCGTGGTCAAGGCGGTGGAGGCCAACACCGACCTCCCGTGGGTGGTGCTGTACGTCAAACGGTGGCTTCAGGCGCCGGTGCAGCAGGCCGACGGGACGATGCTGATGCGAGACCGGGGGACCTGGTCTGGTTGCTGCGGTTGTGGCGGGCCCTGGCTTGGGCCTGGGGTCGGCGCGGGCCGAGCCCGGACGGTCGACCGGTGCTGACACCGTTTCGGGATACCGCTTCGTCTATGTGGCGTCGCGGGGTTCGGTCGCGACGGATGTCAACAACCGGGGCGTCGTGGTCGGCTGGTACTGGGGTGGTCGTGGTTTCGTCTGGTCCGGGGGCCGCACCCGGTACCTGCGGACGTTGGGCGGCGGCGTGAGCTCGCCGGCGGCGGTCAACGACCGCGGACAGGTCGTGGGTTCGTCGCAGGCGAAGTCCGGGCACATGCGCGCCGTCGTCTGGTCGGGCAGCGGCATCCGCGACCTGGGCGTCGACGGTACCGCCACCGCGATCAACGACCGCGGAACGATCGTCGGGATGGCCTTTCCGGCTACGGGCTCGCCGTATGCGTGGCGTTGGTCGGGCGGGCGTCTGGCGCCGCTGACCACCTACGGCGTCCACCGCAGCACCTTCACCTACGTGTACGACATCAACGACGCCGGGCAGATCGTCGGCGTGGACGATGCCGGCGGTTTCCTCCTCAGCGGCACCCGTCTGACGCGTCTGCGCGGGCTCTCCGGCCGGCCCACCTCCCTGCGGTCGATCAACGACCACGGCGACATCGCCGGCGGCGAGGCCTCCCGTGGTGGCCAGCCGTACCAGGCGCTGCTGTGGAGCCACGGACGAGTCCGTGCGCTCGGAGCCTTGGCCGCCCCCGCCCCCGGCGCCCACGACCCCACCGGTATCGCCAATGGGATCAACAACGCCGGGCGTGTGGTCGGGGAGTCATGGTGGATGGGCACCGCTGTGGTCCCGCTGCCGTTCCTGTGGGATCGCGGGGTGATGACCCGGCTCCCCACGCCCGACGTCCGGCCCACCGGTTCGGCCCGCGCCGTCAACGACCACGGACTGGTCGTCGGCTGGGTCCAGGGAACGGAGGAGTCGTTCGCCGCCGCCTGGATCCCCTACCACCGGACCTGACCGAGGACCCGACGGCCTGACGTCGCGCGGGCCGTCAGCGCCTCGGGGTGGCTCGGGGGCGGCCAGGGACGCGCCGGCGATCTCCGCTATGCCACGTCGCCGCCAGTTGTTCCCGTTCGGCGGTAGCCAGGGGCCTTGACCCTCTGCTGGGCTATCGCGGTCCCGGCCCCGTCCGATTCTCTTGGCGCGATCAGCGTGGCACCGGTCAGAGGTGTCCGCGGTGCTCGCCGTGGCGGCATCCGGTGCCTGCGACGGATTGAGTGCACCGTGTGCGGGTGGCGTCGAGGTGGGTGTGCCAGGTCAGGGGTGCGTCGGGTCGTCCGGCGCCGTTGTAGGCGGCTTGCCAGGCGGTGCGTAGGGCTGAGAGTTCCTCGACGAGGTCACCGTGCTGGGGCCAGCAGCCGGGGATGGTGCGGTGGTCGAGTTGGTAACGGTCGCGGAGCCAGTCGACCCAGGTGGTGAGCGTGGCGAGTTCGTCCGCGGTCTGTCCGGGGGTGAGGATGGCCCAGCAGAGGGTGTGGGGCATCTGGTCGAGGCCGTAGCGGGCGGCGGCGTCGGCGGTGGGGTCTGTCATCGGGTGGCTCCTGTCGGCTCGGGGTGAACAGTGGTGGACGGCGGGACGTGCGGCGCCATGTCGATCGCGTCGAGGTGCTCGCTCGGCGTGGTCATCTGCTGGGCGTGGGCCCGGTGGGCGCGTTGCTCGATGAGGCGGCGGACGTCGTCCAGGGCCGGGATGGCGGGGTCGCCGGCGTCGGCTGCGACCGGGACGTGCAACGGGTCCCGCGGGTCGAGTTCGGTGTCGCTGCCGCAGGCGTCGTTCCAGGCATCGATGTGGTGGCGCAGCCGGTGCACGAGACTCGGGGAGCCACCGGAGTCCGCCGGCGATGCAGGGGACTGCTCAGCTTCTCGGGTGAGTTCGTCGAGGATCTGGGCGGGGGTATGGCCGGCGGTCTCGGCGCGGGCGAGCGTGGCGTGCAGCGTGCGTGCTTCGGGTGTTCGGGCGAGGTGGTCACCGAGGTCGCCGCTAAGTTCGCTGAGGAGCCTGGTCCAGCGGCGGCGGGTGATGTCGTTGGCCAGGGTGGTGGCGATGGGCCGGAGCCGGTCGGGGGAGTCGACCCCCTGGGCTGCGGTGCGGATGGCGGCGGTGGCGGAGGGTTCGGTGCCGGGGGTGGCGAGGATCCGGCGCAGGACGTCGTGCCCGCTCGCGGCGTCCGGTCCGGGGGTGGCCACGTGGTCGGGGTGGTCGGTGGGGGTGTAGGCGTGGTTGGCGTTGCGGCCGCGGGTCAGGGCGACGTAGAGGTGTTCGCGGGTCATGCCGGGGCTGGTCAGGACGTGGGCGGCATCGACGGTCAGGCCTTGGGCGCGGTGGATGGTGACGGCGTAGCCGAGGTCGACGTGGCGAGTGAGGTAGTCCGCGGGCAGCCGCAGGCTCTGCTGCTGCCGGGGCCCGTGGGTGGTGAGGGTGGCGGAGCCGTCGGGGTGGATGCCGGTGAGGGTCCAGAGCATGCCGTTGCGGACGTGGTCGCCGGTCGCGGGCAGGGTGTGGCGGCGGTCGTTGCGGCGGGTGATGACGGTGTCGCCGACGCCGAGGGTGGTGCCGTCGCGGGTAGTGATCCCGTCGGGGGTGACGGCGCCAGCGGTGATACGGTCGGTGCGGGCGCGGTGGTTGAGGGCGGCCACGGTGCGGCGGTCGTGGGCGAGCAGGACGCTGCCGGCTCCACCGTTGCGGTCGGTGGTCCAGGCGGTGTAGGCGGCGTCGAGCATCTCCTCGTACGGTCCGTCGTGCAGGCGGGCGTGCTGGTCGTAGACCTCCAGGACGCCGTCGTCGCCGTCACGCAGCCGCTGGGTGGCGTGGGCCTCCCACGCCTTCACGAAGCGCCACAGGCTGTCGAGGCGGAGGGGGTGGCCGTCGTCGGCGAGGAGGGCGAAGACGCCGCCGGCGTCGACGGGTCCGAGTTGGTGGTGGTCGCCGACGAGGAGGAGTTTCGCGTCGGCGTCGAGGGCTTGGCCGCGGAGGGCGTCGAGGGTGGCGGTGGAGGCCAGGGAGGCTTCGTCGATGATGATGAGTTGTCCGGCCCGCATCCGCCAGATCGGTCTGGGTGACCCGTCGAGGTGGGGGGTGCTCTCGTGGAGCCATTTCGCGGTGTTCTCGCACGCGATGGCGAGGGAGTCGGCGAGGGTGCGGGCGGCGGTCGCGGACGGCGCGAGCCCGATCACCGACCCCAGCCCGTGGGTGTGTTCCCAGGCGTGGCGCAGGGCGCGCAGGGTGGTGGTCTTCCCGGACCCGGCGGGTCCGATGAGCACCTCGAGACGTCGTCCGGAGGTGCAGGCGATCCGGACGGCGCCCGCCTGGTCCGCGGCCAGCGCCGGCCGGTTCGCGGTGCGCTGGACCGGAACAGCTTCGGCTGCGACGGGTTCGGTGCCGGGCGTCGGCTGGGCGAGGTCGTCGTCCACGAAGGCCGTGGGGGCGGTGGTGTCGGTGTGGGCGTCGAGCAGGCGGTGTTCGGCGGCCAGGACGAGGGGGTGGGTGTAACGGGTGGTCCCGGCGCGGCTGAAGACGCTGGCCCCGTCGGGGCGTTGGTAGGCCGCCGGCACCCGGACCGGGTCGGTGGGGTCGATGCGGGTGCAGGCGGCTAGGGCAGCGGTGACGACCCGGTCGTGCAGCGCGACCCGGTCGGCAGCGGTGGCCAAGCGCAGATGGCGGGTGGTGCGGGCGGTTTCGGCGAGGGTGTTCCAGCGGGTCCAGGTGGAGCGGCGTTCGATCAGCGCGGCCAGGACGTCCCCGGCCAGGCTCGCGACCGCCGCGTCGTCCACGTCCGCGGTGGACAGCAGGCTTGACGGACGCCTGGCCAGGTCGTGACCGCCGCGCTGGCCGGGCCCGAGCGCGCCGCGGACGACATCGGCGACGCCGTGCTCACCCAGGACCGTCGTGGCGCGGTGGCGCCAGGTGGTCATCTGCTCGGGCAGGGTGTGGGTGGTCTTGTCCGGGCGGGTGGCCAGGGTGGCGTGTTGGCGCATCTTCAGGACCTGGCGGCGGCTGGGTCGGGTGCCGGTCGCGGCGGTGTGGTCGCGGATCATCTGCGTGACGGCGGTGGTGATCGCGGCGGAGCGGGTGGAGAACACGCCGAGCAGCTCGTCGCCGATGGCGGTGAGTTCGTGGGCGGGGGACCGGTTCGGTCCGCGGTCCCGCCACCCCCAGGCGACGCCGAGGCGTTGGGTGAGGTGGTCGGCGATCATGCTGTCGTAGGTCTCGGACAGGGCCACCGCGGCGGTGTAGAGGGCACGGGAGTCGACCGAGCGCCACGCGCCGTCCGGTCCTTGGACCTTGTTCGCCAGGACGAGGTGGGTGTGCAGGTTCGGGTCACCGGTGCGGGTGTCGGGGTGATCGAACCCTGCGGCGATCGCGCCGCCGGTGGTGACCTGGGCGCAGGACCCGGCGCCGAGGCGGGTGAACAACGCCTGGGATTCGAGGACGGTGAGGGTGTCGGCGACGGCGGCGTGGTGGGCGGCGACGATCTCGGCCTGGGTGGCCGGGTCGGCCAACGCCCACAGCACGCTGACCGATTTCGGGGCGGAGAAGGTCAGGTCGAACCCGGCCACCGCGTGCCGGTTCGGGCGAGCGGTCTCCTCAACCGTGAACCGCTCTGACAGGGTGGCGCGTTGCTCGAGGGTCAAACCGGCTGGCAACCGGGCCATCCGGGCCGCGACCCGATCCAGCGCCGTGGTGAACGCGGGGTAGGTCTTCCCCAGGACGTGCCCGGTGACGGGGTCGTGGCCGGTGCCGAACAGCGCGGCCATCGCGGCCTCGTCCACCACCGCCCCGGCCGGGATGCCGGCGCCGTCGGCCAGACCGGCCAGGCCGGTGCCGCGCCAGCGGCCGGGTGGGGTGCCGGTCGCGGTGTAGTACGCGGTCAGCGATGTGGACGGCGCGTGGTCAGTGTCGCCGCGGGCCGTCGTCCGGGTCAGGTACCGGTACCCCGACCCGGCACTGAGCCGATGAATCGTCATCACGCTGCCACTCACCCCGCCCGTCGCGTGTCCCTTACCAGGACACGTGCGCCGCACCAGGGACCAAGACCGGCCGCCAGGGTGGGTGAGGTCTCCGGGAGAGCCAGACGAGTGTCCGATGATCATGACCGCGGGCAGCGGGTGCTCGGGTGGCAAGCCGGGGATGGTGTTGCGTCCACAGGGGGTGGCCGGGCGTCACGTCGTCCACAGGCGCGCGAGAGGTTCGGCCGCTGGAGGTTGTGGGGCGGTGAGCGTGAAAGAGCACGCGGGTGAACGTCACCCGCGGCATCACGTTCCCGAGGAGGCCCGTGATGGGCTGGTTCCGCCGCCACCCAAAGCCCGACCCCGAGCAGGACCGCCGGGCCTGGTGGGTCCACGCCGTCGACACCTACGCCGCCCTCGCCGCGGGCAGGCAGCCGGCCTCGTGGGAGCCGGAGGATCTGCGGTTCACCAGCCCGGTGTTCCTGGACGCGTCGGTGGAGTTCGCGTGCTTCTACGGCCTGGACGTCGTGGAACCGGACCCGGTGTGGTGTCTGGTCCCACCGAACATCCTGGGGGCGTTGACGTGTTCGCTGTTGGCCCGGGCGCAGGCGGACCGGAACTGGCAGCGGGCGGTGGAGCGGGCGGCGCCGCAGTGGCGTGACCATGCCCCGGCCCGGGTGCTGGTCACCGAGGACGCGACCTGGGTCCTGGTCCACGGGGCGTGGCAGGCCTACCCGCACGCCGCGATCGTCGACTACCGCCTGGACGGCGACGCCGCCGTCTTCACCGCCGCCGGATCCGCCCCCCGTGCCTTGGCCGGGCCGGCGGCGTGGGCGCACGCCGTCCTGCTCGCCTACCTCCACCCCGCGCTCCCGGACTGGCAGGCCGCGCCGTGGCTGGCCCCGATCCGGGACGCGACCAGGCCCTGAAACACGGCTTGGACGCCGCCGGTGGATACGTGTCCAGTGACGGGCCAGCCCGGCCCGCGGGATGGAGGACGACGTGAGCGGCGGGGCATGGACCGGGCCGGCCGAGGCCCTACGGGCACGGGTTGCGGTCGACCTGGGCGGGGTCTGGTCGCTGACCTATGCCGCCGAGATCGGCGCCCTGAAACTGGCCCAACTCCCGGGCGCGGATGAGGACTTCGCACTCACCGCGGCCGCCGCAGACCTCGGCGACGCCGTCGACGCCCTCGAAACCGTGGCCCCCGACGCGCCGCGGACCGGGCTGGTGGTCGACTTCGGCGATGCACCGCTGGATGAGGTCCAGGCCTGCCGGACGGCGCTGGCCGGGCTGATCCTGTCCGCGCTGGCCACCCTCGGCCAGGCCGCCACCCGCCCCGGCCTCGAACCGGCCGTGATCGCCGCCTCCGGCAGCGCGCTGGCCCGGTTGACGTCGGCGTACTGGCGGATCACCGGCACCCTGCCGTGACCTCCGACGCGACCACGGCGTCGGGGCCGGTGACCTACGGCGAACTCCTCGACCTGGCGACCGCCCACCTCACCCGCGCCGCCCTGGCCCTTGCCCACCAGCCCCCGGCCTCGGGTGGGGCACTGACCCGGACCGTGACCGCCTACCGTGAAGTGATCCACGCGTTCGGCGGCCATCTCGCCGCTGTGCTGAACGGCCGATCGAGATGGGTCATGGTGGACGAGGCCACCCACGACGCGCTGGTGGAGGCCGGGCGGTTGAAGACCGCCCTGCAACGCGCCGTCCCGGTCCGGCCGCGTGACCTGCCGCGGGACGGTCCAGGAAGCGTGATCGGCTGCTACCGGGACGCCGCCAGGACCCTGCGCGCGGCCAGCGACCTGCTCGCCACCCACCTCGATCCCGCCACCGGCCAGGCTCGATCCCCGGAAGCCACCCGGTTGCGCTACCTCGGCGAACGCGGACCCGTCGTCCGCCGCCTCGCCGCCCTCGTCGCCGCGACCGCCGAAACGGAGCACCTGATGCGTCGCCTCGCCGGCGACGTCCAGAACCGCGGTGAGGTGCTCGGCGTCGGGCTACCCGACCTCGGGAGAGTCCGCGAGACCGCCTCGGCGACCCTGGGCGAGACGGTGCTGACCCACGCCCGAGGAGACCCTGCCGCGGCGCCGGTCTTCGACCAGGCGACCGTCGCCCGGCCCACCGTGCGCACTGCTGACCCGTTCACCGAGATCACCGACCGGGTCGCCGTGATCCGCCGCGCGGCCTGGGACCTGCTCCACCAGGAACACCCCTCCCTGCACGCCATCACCGACATCGCCCGCCTGGCCACCCACATCGAAGCCACCCGCTTCCGCCTCACCGCCCACCGGACCACGCCCCTATCGTCGGTGACCGCCCCGAAAGCCGCTGCCTGGCACCAGGTCTGGACCGAACTCCGCCAACTCCGCGGCCTCACCCCACCCGACGCAGACATCCGCGGGCACTCCCGGGCGGTGGAGGGACTGATCGCTCGGTGCGCCCGACCCGGCCCCGCCGACACAAGGCGCGGGCCAGCGCCGGACGGCGCCGGCACGGCGGTCTCGGTGATCGACCTGGGCGACCCCGAGAACCGGCGCCGCCTCGCCGCCGTCCTGCGCGATGCCGGGGACCAACTCGCCGAGACCGCTCCCTCGACCCACACCACCCTGGACCGCCTCACCCACGCCAGGCAGCTCTACGTCCCCGCCGGACCCGCCGAGATCGGTGAAGGCACCCTGACCTGGCACGCCGGCAAACCGCACTGGCAGGCCGGGACCATCCCGCCCGACAAGACCCGCGCCGTCAACGCCGCCTACCGCACCCTGGACGCCGCCTACACCGGCCCACCAGCAGCAACGGTTTCTGCCCCTGCACTGGGAGCTGGACCACAGTCCGCCTGACCACCCGGCTCGAGGACGCCCGCAGGGGAGTGCGGGAACGTCGCGGGTTCAGGGCCTGAACCGGGCTGCGTGATCATGGTCACGAGGGTGTCGTGCGCTCTGCGGCCCCCGCTGTGGGTGTTGAGGCCCTCGGGGGGACCGCAGTGGCCCCGGTTGGCTTCGGCTCGAACCCACGACGCTCTCTCGGACGCACCGGGCGTCTTCCCGGCTGGTCGGGACGGGGAGGGCCCTGCCGATGCGCCCAGGTCGCGCGAACTCAGGCCTCCGAATGGGGCAAGGGAGCCCTCTTCGCCCGATCACCCCTGGCATGATGGTGACTAATCGTTTCGTCTCAATAGCGGAGGGTTACCGGCGGTGGTGGACAGGGGGCAGCGCTGGGTGGAGGTCACGCCGTCCCAGTTCCCCCATGAGGCCGAGGGCCTGAACCTCATCCGCAGTCTCCTGCCCGACGTGTCGCCCTTCCGCGCCTGGAGCAACCTCGAGTTCCGAGACCGGCAGGGCAAGTGGCACGAGATCGACCTGCTCGTTCTCGGGCGGCGCCGCCTCCACCTGGTCGAGCTGAAGCACTACGCGGGCACCCTCCGCGGCGACGACCTGCGCTGGCTGCGCGACGGACACCGCGCGGAGGACTCGCCACTCCTCCTCGCACGCCGCAAGGCCCAGCGGCTGGCCTCCAAGCTCCGCGAGGAGCTCCTGCGCTGGGCGCGCGAACACAACCACGACGAGCCGGACCCGAACAAGGTCATCCCGTACGTCCAGGAGTGTGTCTTCCTCCACCATCCGCGTCTGGTCTGCACTCTGGCCGCCGGTTCCCGGATCGACCTGTTCGGGCTGGACGGCGAGGAGTCCCGCACCGGCCTGCCCGGCATCTCGGAACGATTGCTCGAATCGCCGACCTCCCACCAGTCGGTCACCCGCGACGAGACCCTCGCAGCCCTCATGACGACCATCGGGCTCGGGCGTCGGCGCCAGCGTGAGGCGGGGTCCTGGGTGATCGGCGATCAGCCGCTCGGCGAAGGTGAGGACTGGCAGGACTGGCCCGCCCGGCACCGCGTCTCCGATGCGAAGAGATCGCGCATCCGCTTCCTCATTCCCAGCCCGGGCGCGCCGGCCAGCGAGGTCAACCGGCTCAAGACGCTGGCCGACCATGAGTACCGGGTGATGACCCGGCTGGCGCACGACGCGCTGCTCCGCCCCGAGGATCTCGTCGAGACCGACCTGGGGGTCGGTCTGGTCTACCCGGACGACGACCGCCTCCAACGCCTGGACCTCTGGCTCGCCGACCAGGCCGGCGGCATCGCTCTCGTAGACCAGCTCTCCATCGTCCGGCAGGTCGCCGAGGCGGTCGGCTACGCGCACGGCAACCGCGTCGTCCACCGCGGTCTGACCCCGAACGCCGTCCGGCTCCGTCGCCTGGACGATGGCTCTCTGAAGGTGACGGTCGCCGACTGGCAGAGCGCCGGAAGCACCGGCTCCAGCGCTGGAGGCAGCTCCCCGCCCGGGGTGACGAGTCTGTTCGCCGGCCCGAGCCAGCACCGCCTGAGTGACCTCCCGGACGACGATCAGGGCGGTGAGCTGAGACACCCAGCGGACGGCGAACGACGCTTCGCCGAGTCGTTCCAGGCCCCCGAGGGGGTGTGGACCCACAACGCCGACCGGATCCGGCTGGACGTCTTCTCCCTGGGCGCGTTGGCCTACTACCTGTTCGCAGGTCGCGCACCAGCCTCCGACCGCACGTCGCTCCGCGACCGGCTGAACCGCACCGGCGGTCTCGACCTGGCCGCCGACCTGCCTCAGGTGCCGTCGGCGGTCCGTACGCTGGTGCTCGCCTCCACCCACCCGGCGGTGGGCAAGCGGTTGCCCGACGTCGGCTCCTTCCTGCAGCGGTTGGCGATCGCCGAACAGGCCATCACCACGACCACCGACGAGCCGAGCGACCCGCTGGACGCCACCCCGGGGGCGCTCCTGGCGGGGCGGTTCACGCTGGAGCGCCGCTTGGGGGCAGGGTCCACTGCCGTCGGCCTGCTGGTGACCGACCAGCACGCCGGCAGCACCGGCGAGGACGCGACCCGGGTGCTCAAGGTCGCAGTGGATGACGTCGCCGCCACCCGGCTGGAGACCGAGGCGCAGGTCCTCGAGACGCTCGATCATCCCCGTCTCGTCCGCATGATCGAAGGTCCACTCAAGATCGGCAATCGGACCGCCCTCCTGCTGGCCAGCGCGGGCACCGAGACGCTCGCCGACGTGCTGAAGAACCGCACCCGGCTGTCCCTCGACCTCCTCGACCGCTACGGCACCGATCTGCTTGATGCACTCGTCGCCCTCGACCGTGCCGGCACCGACCACCGCGACATCAAGCCCGCCAACCTGGGTCTGCAGAAGGTCCGTGACAGCAGTCATGGCGACCGGGCCAAGCACCTGGTGCTGTTCGACTTCTCCCTGTCGCGGGCGGCGGCGACCGCCCTGGCCGCGGGGACGCCGCCCTATCTCGACCCGTTCCTCGCCCCACCGAAGCGGCCCCGGTTCGACTCGGCGGCCGAGCGGTACGCCGCCGCGGTGGTGCTGTTCGAGATGGCCACCGGCACCGTGCCGGTCTACGGCGACCCGATGGCACATCCCGCGTCGGTGACGGACGAGGCCACCATCACGGCGGACCTGTTCGACCGCTCGGTCGCGACGGCGATGACCGGCTTCTTCACCAAGGCCCTCGCCCGAGACGTCCGTGATCGCCACGACACCGCCGAACTGATGCTGGCCGCGTGGCAGTCCGCGTTCGTCCCGGTACCGAAGACCCGTCCGGACGATGCCGAAACGCGAGTCGCGGCA
Organism: Kineosporiaceae bacterium; assembly: GCA_049283855.1. Classification (GTDB taxonomy): domain Bacteria; phylum Actinomycetota; class Actinomycetes; order Actinomycetales; family Kineosporiaceae; genus JADJPO01. The sequence continues at coordinate 3,943 of JBAPWU010000458.1, read as the reverse complement.
GCCACCCCCAGCACACCGATCGCCGAGTCCGGGCTGTCCGCTCGCGCGCTGTCGGCCCTGGAGCCGTTCGGCATCGGCACGGTCGGGGGAGTCGTCACGCTGACCCCGTCGCGGCTGTCCCATTTGCCCGGGGTGGCCAACGCCACCCGGCGGGAGATCCTGGATCGTCACAAGCTGTGGCGCGAGCGGTTCGGCAGCGCTGCGTCCACCCGCTCGGGAACACCCGTGGACGACGGCGCGGCGCTGCCACCCCTGATAGAGGTCGCCGAGCGCTTGGTGGCCTCCGCCGGGCCAGCGCGGTCCCGGGCCCGGCGGGCTCTGGCCGCTCTGCTCCTCGGTGTTCCCCACGACGACGCCACCGCGGAGGTCGATGCGTTCGTCTCCCAGGCCGAGCTCAGCCGAGTCCTCGGGGTTCCTCGGGCGAAGGCGAGGCAGCAGGTCGAGGCGCTGCTACAGGCATGGACGGCGAACGCACCCAGTCGAACGATCCTGGACGGGGTCGAGCAGGTGGTCCGCGAGGCGCTGGCGGACCTGTCCGGCGTCGCCACGGTCGACGAGCTCGCGGGCGCCGTCCTCGCGGCCGCCGGCCCGGCGCCCGGCTCCGTTGCCTCCACGGAGGCGGAGCGGCGGATCGCCGCCGGGTTGCTGCGGTTGGCGCTCGATCGACGCCAACTGCTCGAGCCGCCCGGAGCCGGTGAGCCGTTGAACAGCCGACGCCGCGACGGCCGGGTGGCGCTGCTCGCCGTCCATCCCGGGCTCTTGGACGCCGCGGACGCGCTGGGCCGGGAGGCCGACCGGCTGCTCGCCGAGGCCGTTGCCGCCGGGGAGCGGCTGGTATCGCCCCGGCGCGCCGTCCCGGTGCTGCGCGCGGCCCTCGTTCGGATGGCCGGGGGCGTCGCCGATCTGCCCGATGCCCGACTGCTCCGACTGGCGGCTGCCCTGGCGACCCAGGCGACACTCTCCGGGGCGAACGAGTTCCACGAGCGCGATCTCGACCTGTCGGTTGCGCTCTCCCTGGCACTCAAGGGAGTCAGCGGCTCCCACGGGCTGGCCGCCCAGGAGGTCCGCGACCGGGTGCTGGCTCGGTTCCCCGCCCTCCCGCTCCTCCCCGACCGCCCACACTTGGACGACGTCGTCGAGGCGGCCCGCGTGAACCTGGTGTTCGACGTTGCTCGGCACGTCTTCCGGCCCCGCACTCGGGCTGGAGATACCACCGGTCTGGAGTCGCGGGTGCCGACCCAGATGGTGCCGATCGACACGGCCTTCGCATCAGACGGGCATGCCGGGCAACGACTCACCGAGAGCGCCCGGACGCGCTCGTTCCTGGCGCTGGGGGTGGACGCAAGGCGCTGCGAGAAGGCCATAGCCGTACTTGCGCACACCCACCGGGCGCACACGCTCGACGTGACTGGCGTGCTGATCGAGACGATGCGCTCCGAGGTCGAGCAGATGACCGGGCTGACCTGGCGGATGGTGCAGGACGCCGACGCTGCACCCGCGGGTTCCCGGGACGCGCGGGGCCTGGCCGCGCTCGTGGCCCGTGCCCTCCCGACCCTGCAGGCGAGGATCGATACCGCCCTCGACGCGACACCGGGCCCGTTGCTCCTCGTGGAGGCTGGCCCGCTGGCCCGCTACGGCGCTCTCGCCGTACTCAGTCGATGGACCGACCTGGCATCGCCACGCGGCCGCGCGGTCTGGCTGCTGGTGCCGCAACTGATCGGCAACACCGGCCCGGTGATCGACGGCAGACCGCTGCCGCTCGCCGCGCCGAGCCAGTTCTTCCGGCTGGACGGGGAGTGGATCGACACCCACTTCGCCGAGGCCGACACCGACGAGCGCTGCGACGGCGCCGTCCCGGCACCTGAGGGAGCCTTGTGACCGCCACCGCCGCGCTGACCACCGACCTGCAGCGACAGGTGCTGGACCTGGAGCATGACCTGCGAGACCGGATCGACGCGGACGCCCGGCTGAGCGACTCGTGGCGTGGCGAGCATGCAACGGCGCTGGCCAGAAGGCGCACCGCGGCGTCCTGGGAGGCCTGGCGCGATGATCGGGTCACTCAGGCCGCGGTGGCCTGGGTTCTGGCCAGCGTGTTCATCCGGTTCTGTGAGGACAACGCGCTGGTCCGGCCGGTCTGGATCGGCGGGTTCGGCCGCGACCAGGTCGGCCTGCTGCGCCGTGACCGCAAGCAGGAGGCCCTGGATGCTCAACTGGCCTACTTCCGGCAGCATCCCGAGCACACCGACCGGGAGTGGCTGGAACACGCCATCGACCACCTGCGCGGGTTGAAGGCCACCGCGCAGCTGTTCGACGGGCACGCCGCGTTGTGCTGGGTCTCGCCCTCGGGCCAGGCGGTCACCGCGCTGCTCGACTTCTGGCGGCAGCGCCGGGACGACGGCACGCTCGTGCACGACCTGCGCGACGATTCGCTGTCGACGCGATTCCTCGGCGACCTCTACCAGGACCTCTCGAAGCACGCCAAGCAGACCTACGCGCTGCTGCAGACACCGGAGTTCGTCGAGGAGTTCATCCTCGACCAGACGCTGAGGCCCGCCTTGACGGAGCGGCCCCTCGACGGGTTCCGAATGATCGACCCGACGTGCGGCTCCGGACACTTCCTGCTGGGCGCCTTCGCAGCCCTGATCGACCGCTGGTATCGCGAGGCCCCGGGTATGGACGCGCGGGCCCGGGTGCAACTCGCCCTGGACGCCGTCCACGGCGTTGACCTCAACCCCTTCGCCGTGGCGATCGCCCGGTTCAGGCTGACCGTCGCGGCACTCAAGGAATGCCAGGTCAACCGGGTGGAGGAGGCGCCGGCTTTCACCATGCATCTGGCAGTGGGCGACTCGCTGCTGCACGGCGCCACGCAGACCCTCCTCGGGGACACCGACCTCTCCGGATTCACCTACGCCACGGAAGACCTCGCCGCCCTGCAGACGATCCTATCCAGCGGCCGGTACGACGTAGTGGTCGGCAATCCGCCGTACATCACGGTAAAGGACAAGAGCCTCAATGCCGCCTACCGCCAGCGCTACAGCACCTGCAAAGGCAAGTACGCACTCTCGGTGCCGTTTATGCAGCGCTTCTTCGATCTCGCCAAGAAGACGGACCGTGGACGGCCATCCGGATGGGTCGGTCAGATCACCAGCAACTCCTTCATGAAGCGAGAGTTCGGGATTTCGCTGGTCGAGGAATTCCTCCCGCGGATGGACCTGCGCCTAGTGGCAGACACCTCCGGCGCCTACATTCCGGGACACGGCACGCCTACGGTCATCATCATCGGTCGCCAACAGCCACCCGTCAGATCCACCGTGCGAGCCATCCTCGGGGTGCGAGGCGAGCCCGGTAGGCCCGAGAATCCAGCCAAAGGCATCGTGTGGTCTTCAATAGTCGAGCACGTCGAAGACCCTGGTTGGAATGATGGGTGGATCACCGTCACGAATCTCGACCGCAGGCTCCTTGCAACCCACCCTTGGTCACTCTCTGGTGGCGGCGCACTAGAGGCAACTTCAGCCATCGAAGACGGCGGAATGCACCTTTCCAGCCGTACGCACCGAATTGGCGTCTTCGGAATGACCAATGCCGATGACGCGATGCTTGCCCCCCTCATGGCATGGCAACGAACGATCAGAGACACTGCGCTTGTTCGCACACTCGTGTTGGGTGACGAGATTCGGGACTGGGTAATAGACAACAGCACTCACGTCTTCTTTCCCTATGACGACGCACTGTCCCCAGTCTCGACAGAGGCCTTAGCGCCATACCTCCCCTGGATTTGGCCGTGCAGGACGACTATGGGCAATAGGGCCACATTCTGGGTCATCGAAGTTGATCGGGGATGGTGCCTGAGGACGCTTCCCGCTTGGTGACGTTGGGTGCATCTTGTCCGGTTGCGGCGTGTCTGACGCGAGACGCCCGTAGCCACTGGTGATCATGGTTGTTC
>JBAPWU010000457.1:0-3437 GCA_049283855.1 Kineosporiaceae bacterium | reverse complement strand
CCCCCTGCGCCTCGAGGGCGTCGAGCCCGTCGGCGAGCCCGCACAGCAGCCCTTCGATCGCCGCCCGCGCCACGTGGGCCGGCGTGGCCGTCTCCAGCCGCAGCCCGTGCAGGGCACCCGTGGAGTCGGGGCGGTTCGGGGTCCGCTCGCCCTCCAGGTAGGGCACCACGACCAGCCCGCCCGATCCCGGCGGGGCCGACAGGGCAAGCTCGGAGAGCCGTAACAAGTCGACGCCGAGCATCCGCGCGGTGGCATCGAGCACCCGGGCGGCGTTGAGCGTGCAGACCAGCGGCAGGTAGTGACCGGTGGCATCGGCGAACCCGGCGACGATGCCGGTCGGGTCCGCGGCCGGCACCGACGCCACCGCCGACACCACGCCCGAGGTGCCGATCGAGACCACGACGTCACCCGAGGCCGCACCCAGCCCGAGCGCGGCGGCCATGTTGTCGCCGGTGCCGGGGCCCAGCACCGCACCCGGCGGCAATCCTTGCGCCGCAACGGTTCCCGCGCGATCGCACGGACCGAGCACCCGGGGCAGCACAGCGTCGTGGCCGAGCGCCGCGACCAGGATGTCGCGTCGGTAGGCCCCGGTCGCCGGGGAGAAGTAGCCGGTGCCCGAGGCGTCGCCCCGGTCGGTGACCAGGGCGTCGAGCCCCGGTGCACCCGCCAGCATCCAGGTGAGCCAGTCGTGCGGCAGGCAGACCGCGGCGACCCGCGCGGCGGCGTCCGGCTCGTGCTCGGCGAGCCAGGCCAGCTTGGACACCGTGAACGAGGCCACCGGCACCGAGCCGACGCCGCTCGCCCAGGCCTGCGGCCCACCGAGCTCCTCGGTGAGCCGGGCGGCCTGCGGCGCCGAGCGGGTGTCGTTCCACAGCAGCGCCGGGCGGACGACGTCGCCGGCTGCGTCGAGGGTGACCATGCCGTGCTGCTGGGCACCGACGGCCACGGCCGCGACGTCGTCCACACCGCCCGCCGCGGCGGTGGCCTCGCTCAGCGCCCGCCACCAGTGCCGCGGGTCGACCTCGGTGCCCTCCGGGTGGGTGGCACGTCCCTCGCGCACCAGCGCCCCGGACCCGGCGTCGCGGATGACCACCTTGCAGGACTGGGTCGAGGAGTCGACCCCGGCCACCAGGGTCATCGAGCCCCCATCAGGTGCTCCAGTGCGAGCTGGTTGAGGCGCACGAAGCCGTAGCCGCGGGAAGCTGTGGCGTCGGCGTCGAAGTCCTCGAAGGCGCTGCGGTCGGCCAGCAGCTCGCGGTAGGACTCCCCGTCGGCCAGGGTGGGCAGCGACAGGTCGGCCACGCCGGCGTATGCCAGGGCCTGGGCCACGTCGGGGTCGGCCCGGAAGGCGGCCGCGCGCTCCTTGAGCAGCAGGTAGGTGCGCATGTTGGCGGCCGCCGACGCCCACACCCCGTCGTAGTCCTCGGTGCGCAGCGGCTTGTAGTCGAAGTGGCGCGGGCCCTCGTAGCCGGCCGACTCGAGCAGGTCGACCAGGAAGAAGGCGTTGATCAGGTTGCCGTGACCGAAGATCAGGTCCTGGTCGAACTTCGGGCCGTTCTGACCGTTGAGGTCGATGTGGAAGAGCTTGCCGTGCCACAGCGCCTGGGCGACCCCGTGCACCATGTTCAGGTTCGACATCTGCTCGTGCCCGACCTCGGGGTTCAGGCCGACCATCTCGTGGTGCTCGAGGGAGTTGATGAAGGCCAGGGCGTGCCCGATCGTCGGCAGCAGGATGTCGCCGCGCGGCTCGTTCGGCTTCGGCTCGATCGCGAACCTGATGTCGTAGCCGGAGTCGATGCAGTACTGGGCCAACGTGTCCAGGGCCTCGCGGAACCGGTCGAGGGCCGCCCGCACGTCCTTGGCGGCCTCGGTCTCGCTGCCCTCGCGCCCACCCCAGAACACGTAGGTCTCGGCGCCCAGTTCGGCGGCGAGGTCGAGGTTGCGGATCACCTTGCGGATGGCGTAGCGGCGCACCGCGCGGTCGTTGCTGGTGAAGCCGCCGTCCTTGAACACCGGGTGGGTGAACAGGTTCGTGGTCAGCATCGGCGCCTTCATGCCGGTCTCGGCGAGGGCCTTCTTGAACGACTCGATGATCTTGTCGCGGTCGGCGTCCGAGGAGCCGAAGGGCACGAGGTCGTCGTCGTGGAAGGTGACCCCGTAGGCGCCCAGCTCGGCGAGGCGGTGCACGGCCTCGATCGGGTTCAGCGGCGCCCGGGTGGCATCACCGAACGGGTCGCGGGCCTGCCAGCCCACGGTCCAGAGTCCGAAGGTGAACTTGTCTGCGGGAGTGGGGGTGACGGCGGACATGGCGGCCTCCGGAGCGGCGGGAGAATGTGCGGGGCTAATTTGTTCAGCTACTAAACTTAACCGCTCAACGCGCCCGTCTGTCAAGGTCTGGTGACGTCGGACCTGAGGCTCGGGGTGGACTTGGCCACAAGTTCACGACCTGAACGAACCGGCGCCGGTCGCCTAGAGTGCCTCCATGAGTGCGCACCGGGACAACCCAGCGCGCCAGACGTCTCTGCGCGAGCACAACCTCGCGCTCACCCTGGCCCAGCTCGCCGACCACGGGCCGACGTCGCGGGCCCGGCTGGCCGCGGTGACCGGGCTGACCAAGGCCACGGTCTCCTCCCTGGTGGACAGCCTGGTCGCCGGCGGCCTGGTCGCCGAGCTCGGTCCCTCCGCCGCCCCGCGGGTGGGCCGGCCGGGGTCGCAGGTCGCGCTGTCCGGGTCGGGCCCGGTCGGGATCGGGCTCGAGATCAATGTCGACTACCTGGCCACCATGACCGTCGATCTGTCCGGCACCGTCCGCCAGCGCGAGACGATCACCGGCGACCTGCGGGCCTCCCAGCCGGGCACCGTGCTGGCCCGGGCCGCGATGGCGCTGCGCCGGGCGGTGGAGCGGGCGCAGATCGGGGGAGCCCAGGTGGCCGGCGTCGCGGTCGCCGTCCCGGGACTGGTCGAGACCGACCTCGACCTGCTGCGCATGGCCGCCAACCTCGGCTGGCGCGACGTGGCCGTGCTGGACGAGCTGCGCGCCCGGTCCGAGGGGGCCCTGCCCGAGGACCTGGTGCTCACCCTGGACAACGAGGCCAACCTGGCCGCGCTGGCCGAGCTGTGGTGCGGCGGACACGCGAGCCGCGACGGCTCCCCCCTGCGGACCTTCGTGCACATCTCCGGCGAGATCGGCATCGGTGCGGGGATCGTGGTGGACGGCGCGCTGTACCGGGGGAGGCACGGCTTCAGCGGCGAGATCGGTCACCTCACCGTCGGCCTGCCCCGGGGCAGGCGGGACCGACCCGAGGCGGAGTGCTCCTGCGGCCGCCAGGGCTGCCTGGAGCAGCTCGCCGGCCAGGAGGCGATCCTGAGGGCGGCCGGGTTCGGCGAGCCGGCGCGCACCGGACGGCGCCTCGGCGGGCTGGGCACCAGCCGGGGCA
>JBAPWU010000456.1:0-5762 GCA_049283855.1 Kineosporiaceae bacterium | reverse complement strand
CCGACACCGGCCAGCAGCCACCGGCCGGGAAGCTCCGACCGGCCCACCGGCGCGAGCACCGGCACCCGGACCACGTCCCCCGCGCGGTCACGCACCTTCTCGGCCGCGATGAAGGCCTCCAGATCGACGCCGAACGCCGCGGCGAGGCGCGCGGACGCGGCGTCCCCGACCGCGGTCGCGAGCACCTCCGGCGCCTCGCCGGTGAGGAGGTCGTCCAGGGTTGCCAGGGTCAGCGTGCTCACCCGGGACAACCTACGGCCCGCTGCACGCCGCAGGGCCCCGGACACGATCGTCCGGGGCCCTGCGCGTGGCTCTGTGCTGCGTCAGCCGAGAACGGCCTTGAGCGCATCGCCGAGGTCGCCGGCCTCCGCGGGGGTGAGCTCGACGACCAACCGGCCACCGCCCTGCAGGGGGACGCGCATCACGATGCCGCGGCCCTCCTTGGTCACTTCGAGCGGGCCGTCGCCGGTCCTCGGCTTCATGGCCGCCATGCGGCATCCCCTTTCTTTCGTGGTGCGCCGCCCTGGGGTGCGTCCGCACAGTCAGTGGCGGCCATTATCTCCGGTTGCCATGGCCATGGCGAAACGAACGGGTGCGAACATCACGCAGGGAAGGCAGCGACGAGTCGGATAGTCACGATCCATACCATCTGAGTGACGAAACGGGCGCTCCTACGCCGTCACCATCCCGTCGACCTGGGCGCTGACCTGGGTCCCGGCCCGTCCGGCGATGATGTCCTCGATGTCGGCCAGCGACCCGATCACGGCCTTTCCCCCGGTCCTTCGGACGAACTGGCAGGCCGCTTCGACCTTGGGCCCCATCGACCCGGCCGCGAAGCCGAGCGCGGCCAGGGCATCCGGGTGCGCCGCCACGACCCGGCGCTGCTCCGGCGCACCCCAGTCGAGGTAGACGCCGTCCACGTCGGTGACGATGACCAGCAGGTGAGCCTCGATCTGCTCGGCCAGCAGGGCGGAGCAGAGGTCCTTGTCGATCACCGCCTCCACGCCGTGCAGCTTCTGCCGGTCGTCGTAGGCGGTGGGGATCCCCCCGCCGCCGGCGCAGATCACGATCGTGCCCCGCTCCAGCAGGGTCATGATCGGGCGCATCTCGAAGATCCGGACCGGCTTGGGGCTGGCCACCACCCGGCGGAACGCATCCCCGTCGGGTGCGATCGACCAGCCCCGCTCGGCCGCGAGCCGCTCAGCCGTGGCGCGATCGTAGATCGGGCCGATCGGCTTGGACGGGTGGGCGAACGCGGGGTCGTGCAGATCGACCTGGACCATCGTCAGCAAGGTGGCGAAGGCCTGCTCCATCGGCAGGAGGTTGCCGAGCTCCTGCTCGATCACATAACCGATCATCGCTTCGGTCTGGGCCCCGAGGACATCCAGCGGGTAGGGCTCGACGTCGGTGTAGGCCGCCGCCTGCAGGGCGAGCAGGCCCACCTGGGGTCCGTTCCCGTGGGCGATCACCAGTTCGTTGCCCGGCGAGACCGCGGCGATCCGCTCGGCGGCGACCCGCACGTTCGCGCGCTGGTTCTGGGCCGTCAACGGCTCGCCGCGGCGGAGCAGCGCGTTGCCGCCCAGGGCGATCACGATCCGCATGACGTCCCTCAGCCCAGCGTGGCGACGAGGATCGCCTTGATCGTGTGCATGCGGTTCTCGGCCTGCTCGAAGGCGATGTTGGCCGGCGACTCGAACACGTCCTCGGTGACCTCGATGCCGTTCGCGAGCTCGGGGTACTGCTCGGCGACGCGCTTGCCGACCGTGGTCTCGCTGTTGTGGAACGCCGGCAGGCAGTGCATGAACCGCACCCGCGGGTTGCCGCTCGCGGCCATCAGCGCGGCGTTGACCTGGAAGGGGAGCAGCTCGGCGACCCGCTCGCCCCAGGTCTCGATCGGCTCACCCATCGAGACCCAGACGTCGGTGTGGATGAAGTCGACGCCGTCCACCGCGACCACCGGGTCGTCGGTGATCGTGATCCGGGCACCGCTCTGCGCGGCGAAGCCCTCGCACAGCGCGACGTGCTCCTGCGCCGGCCACAGCGATCTCGGCGCTCCGATCCGCACGTCCATGCCGAGCTTGGCCCCGACCAGCAGCAACGAGTTCGCGACGTTGTTGCGCCCGTCCCCGACGAAGGCGAAGGACACCTCGTGCAGCGGCTTGGGGCAGTGCTCGGTCATGGTCAGCAGGTCGGCGAGCATCTGGGTCGGGTGGAACTCGTCGGTCAGGCCGTTGTACACCGGCACCCCGGAGAACGCGGCGAGCTCGTCCACGATGTGCTGGGCGAAGCCGCGGTACTCGATCGCGTCGTACATCCGGGAGAGCACCCGAGCGGTGTCCTTCATCGACTCCTTGTGCCCGATCTGGGAGGAGGTCGGGTCGATGTAGGTGACGTGGGCCCCCTGGTCGAAGGCGGCCACCTCGAACGCGCACCGGGTGCGGGTCGACGTCTTCTCGAAGATCAGGGCGATGTTCTTGCCGCGCAGTCGCTGCCGCTCGGTCCCCGCGTACTTGGCGCGTTTCAGATCGCGGGACAGCTCCAGCAGATAGTGCAGGTCGCGCTCGCTGTGGTGGACCAGGCTGAGCACGTCGCGATTGCGGTTGTTGAAGGCCACTGTTCTCGTTTCCTCACTCGACGGGGTCGCGCCAGATGGGGCAGGTCATGCAGCGTCCGCCGCCACGACCACGGCCGAGCTCGCTCGCCGCGATCGTGATCACCTCGACGCCGGCCTTGCGCAGCAGCGTGTTGGTCGCGGTGTTGCGGTCGTAGCCGACGACGACGCCGGGCTCGAGGGCGAGCACGTTGTTGCCGTCGTCCCACTGCTCGCGGGCCGCGCCGAACCGGTCACCGCCGGTGCTGACGATCCGCAGCGTCACCTCCAGCGCCTCGGCCACGGTGTCCAGGAAGGAGGTCTCCTCGCGACGGATGTCCAGCCCGGACGACGCCGACGGGTCGGGGCGCAGGCTGAACGGCACGATGAGGTCGGTCACCGGTTTGAACGAGGTGACCACATCGCGGTCGCAGAAGGTGAAGACCGTGTCCAGGTGCATCGCCGAGCGCGTCCGGGGCAGGGCGGCGATGATCACGCGCTCGGCGGCCCCGGCGGCGAACAGCGAGCGGGCCACCTGCGTGATGGCCTGGTGCGAGCTGCGCTCCCCCATCCCGATGATCACTACGCCGTTGCCGGCCGGCATCACGTCGCCGCCCTCCAGGGTGGCCATCCCGAAGTCGACGTCCGGGTCACCGAACCAGACCGGGAAGTGCACGCCGTGGAACGTCGGGTGGAACCGGTAGATCGCCGTCGTGAGCAGCGTCTCCTGGCGGCGGGCCGGCCAGTACATCGGGTTCAGGGTCACCCCGTGGAAGATCCAGGATGCGTTGTCCCGGGCGAACTGCGTGTTCGGCAGCGGCGGGAGCAGGAACCCGGGATGGTCGAGGTTGTCGCGGAACGCGGTGAGGAACCGGCCGCCCACGTCGGCGGGCACGTCGTGGTAGGTGACCCCGCCGATCAGGAACTCGGCCAGTCCGTCGGCCGGCAGGTCGTCGAGCCAGGCCCGGACGGCGATCCTCATGCCGACGCCCACCTGGCCGTCGGTGACCTTGCGATCCAGGATCCAGGTGCGGGCCTCGGGCAGGGCCACGACGTCGGTGAGCAGGTCGAGCATGTCGAGCACCTCGATCCCCCGCTCACGCATCTTGGTGACGAAATCGAAATGGTCGCGCTTGGCGTGGCTGACCCACAGCACGTCGTCGAAGAGCAGTTCGTCGCAGGTCTCGGGGGTGAGCCGCAGGTGGGCCAGCCCCGGCGCGCAGACCATCACGGTCCTCAGCCGCCCGGCCTCCGACCAGACCCCGACCGTCCGCGGGTTCGCCCTGACACTGCCTTGCGTCATCACTCTCACACCCAAGAAGTAGTCGTCTGGAGCGGAACGGCGCCAGTCGTGATCAGATCGCGAGCCACCCGGAGGTCATCCCGACCACGGCCACGACGGCGCCGACGGCGACCAGGGCGACCAGGATCGGCTCGACGCCGCGGAAGACCTTCTGCCTGGCCTGGACCCGGGCCCAGACGAACAGGGCGGTGCCGGCCAGGTAGAACAGCGCCGCGATCAGCACGTACTGCAGCCCGCCCGCGTAGACCAGCCACACCGCGTACACCAGCGCCAGCAGACCGATCACCAGGTCGGCGGGGCGGGCCTCCCTGCGCTCGCGGACGGCGACCATCACCTGGTAGGCCGCCGACCACAGGTAGGGCAGCAGGATCAGGGACGTGGCCAGCAGGATGAGGTTGAGGTAGGTGCTCGCGTTGAAGTAGGTCCAGATCAGGATCACCTGGATCGCGCCGTTGGTCAGCCACAGCGCGTTCGCCGGTGCCCCGTGGGCGTTCTCGGCGGCCAGGGCGCGCGGCATCACGTCGTCCAGCGCCGGCAGGCGAAGGATCTCGGCGGACAGCAGCAGCCAGGAGAGCAGCGCGCCGAGCAGGGAGATGACCAGGCCGATCGAGACGAACGCGGCGCCCCACGAGCCGACGACATGTTCGAGCACACCGGCGAGCGAGGGATCCTCCAGGGCGGCCAGATCGGGCTGGGCCATGACGCCGTAGGAGAGGAGGTTGACCAGCACCAACAGGGCCAGGACGCCGACGAAGCCGACCACGGTGGCCCGGCCTACGTCGGAGCGGGTGCGCGCACGCTGGGAGTAGATGCTCGCGCCCTCGATGCCGATGAACACCCAGACCGTCACCAGCATCATGTTCTTGATCTGGTCGATCGAGGAGCCGAGGGAGGCGCCGTCGATCTGGACGGCCTTGCCCCAGACGTCGGTGGTGAAGATGCCCGCCTTGAAGGCGATGGCGGTCAGGGCGACGAAGGTCACCAGCGGCACGATCTTGGCCACGGTGGCCACGGTGTTGACGAAGGCGGCCTGGGTGACGCCGCGCAGCACCATGGCGTGCATCAGCCAGAGCAGCACCGAGGCGCCGACGACCGCGGCCAGGGTGTTGCCCTCGCCGAACACCGGGAAGAAGTAGCCGAGGGTGGAGAAGAGCAGCACCATGTAGCCGACGTTGCCGATGAAGGCGCTGATCCAGTATCCCCAGGCGGACGTGAACCCGACGTAGGGCCCGAAGCCCTCACGGGCGTACCCGTAGACACCGCCGTCCACCTCGGGCTTGCGCTCGGCGAGCCGCTGGAAGACGAAGGCGAGCATGAGCATCCCGAAGCCGGTGATCAGCCAGCCGAGGACGAGCGGGACCGGGGCGGCGCTGGCCGCCATCTGGGACGGGAGGCTGAAGATGCCGCCGCCCACCATGGACCCGATGACGAGGGCGGTGAGCGCGGCGAGGGGCAGTCTGGACGGGCCGCCGGACGATGAACGGGCAGCGTCGGGGCGGGCTTCGAGGGACACGCGGGTCATGCCGATCCTCCTGGGCTACAACGCAACTGGGCGTCAGTTCGAGCCTGCTTGCGCGGACCCGGCGGCCGTGAGGACTTTGATCCCCGCGCGACCTGTTCACTTTGTGCGACTCAGGTGCCGCCATGGAACAGGTGCCGCAGGGCGTGGTAGAGGCACAGCAGGGCATAGAGCTCCTGCAGCACGCCCTCGGGTGTCTTGGAGCGGACGGTGAGCCGGCGGCTCTCGCGATGGGCGGTCAGCGCGTCGAAGACCGCGTCCAGCCCGCGGCGACCCGCGTGCAGGTCGACCAGCAGCGCGGCCGGCGCGTCGGCGGGATCCAGGATCGACGTCAGCAGCCGGTCCGGCCC
>JBAPWU010000455.1:0-2982 GCA_049283855.1 Kineosporiaceae bacterium | reverse complement strand
GGTCACGACGCCACCTCGCGGGCGAGCGGGTTCAGGCAGGCGACCCCGCCGCTCAGCCGCACGTCCGTCGTCCGGCACTCCGCCAATACGCGGGCACAGCGCGGGGCGAAGGCGCATCCGGTGATCGGTACCGTGAGGTCCGGCGGGTCACCGGGCAGGCCCCGGGGGGCATAGCGCGAGGCCGGGTCGCCGATGGTGGGGAAGGCGCCGGACAGCCCCGCGGAGTACGGGTGCGCGGCGTGCTCGAACACCGTGCGGGCCGGGCCCTGCTCCACCACCCGCCCGGCGTACATCACCTCGACCCGATCGCACTCGGTGCCGAGCAGTGAGAGGTCGTGGCTGATCACGATCAGCCCGAGACCCCGCTCGCGGACCAGCGACCTCAGCAGGGCCATCACCTGCGCCTGCACCATCACGTCGAGTGCCGTGGTCGGCTCGTCGGCGATCAACAGCTTCGGGTTGCAGGCCAGCGCCAGAGCGATCATCACGCGCTGCCGCTGACCGCCGGAGAGCTGGTGCGGGTAGGCGGAGGCGCGCGAGGCCGGGATGCCGACGGCCTCCAGCAGGTCGGCGGTGCGAGCCCGCGCGGCCGCGGGCTCGACCCGCTCGTGCAGCAGGATCGGCTCGGCGATCTGGGCCCCGACCCGCTGCACCGGGTTCAGCGAGTGCAGCGCGCCCTGGAACACCATCGACGCCGTGGCCCAGCGCACCCGGCGCACCTGGCCCCAGGTCATCGCCAGCACGTCGGCCCCGTCCAGCAGCACCCGTCCGCGCACGTCGGTGCCCGCCGGCAGCAGCCGCAGCACCGCCGCCGCCACGGTGGACTTGCCGCACCCGGACTCCCCGGCCAGCCCCACCACCTCGCCGGCGTCGACGGCCAGGTCGAGCCCGCGCACCGCGGGCACCGGGCCCGAGTGCGTGGCGTAGGTGACCTCGAGCTCCTCGATCCGCAGCAGCGCGCTCATCGCCGGCCTCCGCCGCCGGGGCCCTGGCGCGGGTCGAGCACGTCCTCGGCGGCCCGGCCGATCAGCATGAAGGCGAGCACCACCAGCACCACACAGATCCCCGGCGGCAGCACGTACCACCACTTGCCGCCGGTGATCGCCCCGGAGGCCTGGGCGCCGTCCAGCATGGTGCCCCAGGAGGGCCGCAACGGGTCTCCCAGGCCGAGGAAGGACAGCGTGGTCTCGGCCAGGATCGCCACCGCCACCACCAATGTGGTCTCGGCCAGCACCAGCGGCATCACGTTGGGCAGCACGTGCCGGGACATCTGGTGCCAGTCCGAGGCGCCCAGCACCCGGGCCCGCTCCAGGTACGGCCGCCCCTCCACGGCCAGGGTCTGGGCCCGCACCAGCCGGGCGGTCCCCGGCCAGGAGGTCAGCCCGATCACCACGATGATGTTGACCAGGGACGCGCCCAGCACGGTGGCCAGCACGATCGCCAGCGGCAGGAACGGGATCACCAGGAACCAGTCGGTGAGCCGGTTGAACAGTTCCCCGCGCCAGCCGCGGTAGTGGCCCGCGGCGATCCCGACCAGGGTGCCGAGCACCACCGAGATCGCGGTCGCGGCCAGGCCGACCACGAGCGAGACCTGGGCCCCCCAGATCAGCAGGGTCAGCACCGAGCGGCCGTTCTCGTCGGTGCCGAGCGGGAACTGCCCGCTCGGGCCGGCCAGGGCGGCGCCCGTGGCACGGGTCACCGAGAGCCCGTCCCGGTCCGCGAGCACCGGTGCGAGGACGGCGATCGAGGCGAACGCCGCCAGGATCACCACCCCGGCCAGGCCCCCGCGGTGCCGGCGGAACTGCTGCCAGAAGCTGGTCATCGCCAGTCGGCGGCGGCGCCAGACCAGGGCGCGCGCCGACGCGGGGGCGGCTGGCGCGGTCATGACGTGCGCACCCGGGGGTCGAGCAGCCCGTAGAGCAGGTCCGCGGCCAGGTTGGCCACCACCACGGTGATCGAGAAGACCAGGAACAGCCCCTCCAGCAGGGGCACATCGGGGCCGGACAGCGCCTCGTAGGTGAGCTGGCCCAGGCCCGGCCAGGAGAACACCGTCTCCACGGTGATCGCTCCGGAGATCACGAAGCCGAGGTTGAGGAAGATCAGGGTGATCGTCGGCAGCAGCGCGTTCGGCACCGCGTGACGGCGCCGGACCAGCGCGTCCCGCAGGCCCTTGGCCCGGGCCGTGGTCAGGTAGTCCGCCCCCCGCTCGTCCAGCAGCGAGGAGCGCATCACCAGGGCGTACTCGGCGAGATAGGCCAGGGTGAGGGTGAGGCAGGGCAGGGCCAGGTGCGCGATCAGGTCGTCCGCCCGGGCCCAGGTGCCGGCGTCCGCGCCGAGCGAGGTCATCTGCCCGCTCGGGAAGATGCCGGGAAGCGGGCCCACCCCGACCGAGAACACGATCAGCAGCAGCATGCCGAGCCAGAACTCGGGCATCGCGTAGAGGGCGACGCTTGCCGTGGTGGAGACCCGGTCGAAGGCGCTGCCGGGCCGCCACGCGCCACGGATGCCGATCCAGATCCCGAGCACGGAGGCGAGCACGGTCGCGGTGCCGACCAGCAGCACGGTCGGCCACAACCGGTCCCCGATCACCGCGAACACGGGCTGGCGAAACTTCAGCGACAGCACGTCGGGGTTGAACGGGTTGCGCATGTACGCGGCGAACTGCTCCCAGCGGGAGCCGTCCAGATCCAGGCTGCGGCGCAGCGCGGCGAGCTGCTCCGGGTCGACCTGGCGGCCCCGGGTGTAGCTCGTGATCGCGTCCCCCGGCAGCAGCCGGAACAGGAAGAAGTTGAACACGATCACGAACAGCAGGGTGAGCAGGGAAGTGACCACCTGGCCCAGCGCCCAGCGCCAGGTGCTGCTCACTCGCGCACCTCCTCGAGCACCCGGTTGCGCCGGCCGAGCGCGTAGCCGCCGCCGAAGGCGCCCAGCACGGCCAGCAGACCCAGCACCACGACGGACGCCGACACCGGCCCCCCGCTC
>JBAPWU010000454.1:0-10648 GCA_049283855.1 Kineosporiaceae bacterium | reverse complement strand
CTTCCGGATCCTGCAGGGTCAGCCCGCCCATCGCCGCACGCCGGTCGAGGACCAGCTCCACCGCTTCGTCGGCACCCGGTCCGGGCGCAAGCGGGACTACGGGGCCGGGTTGGCCGCCGCCGTCCCCCTCGACGCGGTGCCCGCCCCGCTGACCGCCCTCCTGGCCCAGCTCTGAGCTGACCCACCGGGCCGAACGGACCCGGGGTCCTGGTCGAGGGATTGGCTAGGGGCAGCTCCTCGGTACCCAGAGATCGCTACCGGTTCACCAACACCTCGGATCTGCTTGACTATGAGGGCGTTCTTGCCGTCGTTCCCCGGTGGGGTTACGTGCGTCTCGATGGAAGGCGCACCCAGGCTGGCGTTCCAGAACTCACCTCAACAATGCTGGCTCGGTCGAGCAGGCCCGCGACCTACTTCGACGTCTGCCGTGGGACGTGTTGGTTCAGGTAGCCGTCCGGGCTCGATGGGCCGGGATGGGGGCGGTCAGGTGATCGTCGGTTCGTGGTCGTCGTGGCGGTGGTGGTCGGCCAGTACGAGGGCACCTGCTCGTGACCACGCGATGCGGCGCCAGCCGCAGGGACACGCGACGAGCCACGCGCGTGGGGCGTCGGAGGCGGTCACGGTTCTTCCTGCTCGTCGAGCGCGGCGAGGACGCCGTCGCAGGCGGCGTGTCTGAGTTCGTGGGGCGCGATGGTGCGGATGTAGGTGAGGGACCAGAGGGCGAAGTCGCGGGGGTCTTCGCTGGTGTCGAGTTCGGCGGTCGCGCGCCGCAGCGCGTTCAGGAATGTCGCCCGCTCGCGCTGGAGGCTCATTGGCCGCTGCGCCGAAGGCCCGCGGAGCCGTGCGCCCGGGCCTCACCGGAGGTTCTTGGGTAGCAGATCTTGCCGGTGCGGGGCGGTTCGTCGTGCCGCTGGCTGCGGATCGTGGTGGGGGATGCGGTGTTCACGGGTAGACCTCCGGTGTTCCGGTCGAGGCCCCTGGGTCGGTCGTTCCAGTGGGTCGGGGGCCGGTGGTGTCGTAGGGTCACTCTAGCTTCTGGTCACGCTTCCAGTCACATGTCAGAGTACAGTTCCAGTCACACTCGGATGTCTACGCTCGGGCACGTGTCCAGTCACACTCGGGAGGTCCGCGCCCGGCGGGCTGCCGAGCGTCAGGGCATCGCGTTGAGCAAGTCGCGTCGACGTGACCCGCGCGCGCTCGACTTCGGACACTGGACGCTGGACGATCCGCGCCGTCAGCGGCACCTGACTGGACTGACCCTGGACCAGGTGGAGCACTACATCGACACCGGTGAAACACCAGCCGGTTGACCGGCTCCGGGGTTGGGACCGTTCGACGGGTGCAGAGCCCGGCGCCTTCGCCGCCCTGGGGATCTTGTGCGGCGGGGGATCGTGTCGGGACGCCGTCGTTGGCGTCCGCTCAGACTGTCCGCACCTCTGGCCAGTAGTGATCTTGAATGCCGCCGTGCTGGCGGCACGCCGGTAGGGCCGATATGTCGCTGAGGTCGTTCGCGGTGTCAACGCACGGTGCGGCCTGGGTCCTGTCCCGACCCTGCGAACGTGGCGAGCAGATGTCACCCTGCGCAAGGGTCGGCGCCTATGCCCTTGAACTACTGGGCGAATTCGTACGTTCAGTGACCGTTTCCGACCGGATCATTCGCTATGGTGCACTCGCGGTGGATCAAGCGGCCAGTGACATGTGATCGACCGTCGGCCCTCGGTGGCTCGATGCCACCAGCGCAGTTGTGTCTGACGGGTAGGTGACCGCCAGGCACACCAGCCCTCCCTTTGGGGGCGAAGGGAGGCAGGGGTGAGCTTGACGAGGGCAGCAGCCGCGGTTCTGATCGCGCTATCCGTAACGGGCTGCACGTCGCAGGGGTCCGTGCCGCCGCCTTCCACTCCGTCGCCGAGCATCACGGTGAGTGCCTTGCCGAGCCCGTCGTTGGATCCTGACGAGGCCGCTGCGGTGGCCGCCGTGTCGAGGTATCTGGCGATGATCGACGCCTTGGCGGCCGATCCTGATGCTCGGTTGGAGAAGCTCGCGACGGTTGCCCGCGGCCAGACCGCCGCACAGTGGACCCAGAACCTGTTCACCCGGCGAGCCCGCGGAGAGCGGCTGGTCGGCCGCACGGCCATCGCCGAAGCGAAGGCGACCTTCACTGGGGCGAACGCGTGGGGTGTCGTCGCATGTCTCGATGTGAGCAACGTCGACATCCTCGACAAGAATGGTCGGTCCGTCGTCCCGACCGACCAGGGTGATCGGTTCGAGAGCCACTACACGGTCGAGAAGACCGAGTCCGGCTGGTACGTCACCACCGATGCGGTGACCGCAACATGCTGAGACGGCTGCTGGTCCCCGTGCTGGCGTGCGCCATGGTCCTCGTTGGTGGGACCGCACAAGCCGACTCCACACCCGTGACCTGCCCCCGCGGCCAAGCATTCGACCCCCAGGCGAAGACCTGTGTGCTGACTGTGACGGTTCCAGGTCGGTCGGCTGCTCCAGGCAAGCCGGGACAGGTCGCCCCCGTTTCGAACCCTCGATGCATGTTCGGTGGCAAGGAGATTCCCTGCCGGGACGGGAACGCTTCCTGGAGCAATGCTCGGCTCTGTTATGTGGGGCCAGCGCCGACGCAGCCGCCGTTGTCGGATCCGGTGTGGCAGGGGCATACCGATGGGGCGATCTACATGTGCCGCAATCCGTTCGCGGCGGGCACGAACGCGGTCACGTTCTGGTCGGCGGCCGTTCCTGTGGGTCCGGATCCGGTGGTGTTGGCGCGGCGGGCGATCGCGGCGATGCAGTTGCGGGCGATCACGATCGGGATCGTGCCGGAGCCGGGCGCGGGCAGTGTGGGGATCGTGGGGATGCCGACGTGGATGTGGGCCGCGAATCCGGGGCCGAGCACGGTGGGTCCGATGACTCGTTCGGTCACGACTGGCGGGGTGACGGTGACCGCGACGGCCACCGTGGACCGGGTGGTGTGGGCGATGGGTGATGGCTCGACGGTGGTGTGCCGGGGCCCGGGGACCCCGTACACGGACGCCGCGGGGAGGTCGCCGTCCCCGACGTGTGGGCACACCTACGAGGAGCCTGCGACCTACACGGTGACGGCGACGTCGTATTGGCAGGTCGCATGGTCGGGTCTGGGGCAGAACGGGGTGATCCCGTTGTCGTTCACGCAGCCTGAGGTGATCACGGTGGGCGAGGCGCAGGTGTTGGTGCAGTGAGCCTTCCACCGGTCGGGACAGGGCCACGGTTCGCGGAGGTCGGCGGCCGCAACGGTGCAGTGGCCCCGCTGCCCGATCGTGTGCCGTCCGACGGGGCTGCGGGTCCCGGCGGGGTGGCCGGGTCGGTGTTGGCGCCGCCGCCGAAGCTGCGTCGCCGTCCGGTGCTGGTGGTGGCCTCGGTGGCGGCGGTGTGTCTGGGGGCGTTGCTGGCGGCGTTGGCCTGGTCGTCGTTGAGCACGGCGCAGGACGTGGTGGCGGTGCGGCGCAGCGTCGAGCGGGGCGCGGTGATCGCCCGTGAGGATGTGATGACGGCCAGGGTGGGGGTCGATCCCGCGTTGAAGCCGCTGCCGGCGGCCCGGCTGGAGGCGGTGGTGGGGCAGCGGGCCGCGATGGACCTGGCGGCGGGTGGGCTGGTTACGGCCGAGTCGATCACCTCGGGGGTGGTGCCGGCCAAGGGGCAGAGCGTGGTCGGGGTGGCGTTGACGGCGGCGATGATGCCGGCCCAGGCGTTGAGCACCGGGGACCGGGTGCGGATCGTGGCGACTCCGGGCGCGCAAGGCGACGTCGGCACGGCCGACCCGGAGGTCGTTGCGGCGACGGTGGTCGGGGTTCGCGCGGGGGATGCGAGCACCGGGACGGTGGTCGACGTGCTGGTGCCCAGTCCGGTGGCGGCCCGGTTGGCGGCTCGGGTGGCGACCGGGAAGGTCGCTCTGGTGCTGGATAGTCGTGAGCGCTGATGGCACTGATCGTGGTGATGTCTGCGACCGGATCGCCGGGGGTGACCACGTCGGCGGTGGCCCTGGCGCTGGCTTGGCCTCGGCCGGTGGTCTTGGTCGAGGCCGACCCGTCGGGGTCCTCGGGGGTCCTGGCCGGGTATCTGCGGGGTGAGCTGGCGCATGAGGGCGGGTTGATCGATCTGGCCATGGCGCACCGGCAGGGGATGCTGGGCGGGGCGTTGCCGCGGGCGTTGATGGCGATCCCCGATTCGAGGGTGCAGTTCTTGCCCGGGGTCCGCGGCCACGACCAGGCGCGCTCGTTGACCGGGGTGTGGGAGCCGTTGGCGGCGGCGCTGCGGGGGCTGGACCGTCAGGGTCAGGACGTGATCGTGGACGCGGGACGGTTGGGGTTGGCGGGCTTCCCGATGCTGCTGGTCGCGGCCGCGGATGTGGCGTTGCTGGTGTGCCGGAGCAGTCTGCCGGCGTTGGCGGGGGCCCGCTCGTGGGCCGCTGCTCTGCGCGAGGAGTTCACCCCCGCGGGTGCGGCGACTGCGTTGGGCGTGGTGCTGGTCGGGTCGGGCCGCCCGTACGGGGCACGGGAGGTGTCCCGGGTGCTCGGTGTCCCGGTGGTGGCTGAGCTGGACTGGGACCCCGACTCCGCGCGGGTGTTCTCCGACGGGGCGAGCCCGCCGCGGCGGTTCGAGCGACGGGGCCTGCCGCGCAGCGTGCGCGCCGCGGTGACCGGTGTGCAGGCGATCGTGGCCGCGACGGCGCTCCAGCCGCCTGCGGCTGCCCGCGTGGCGTCGGCGGTGGGGGACAGGGGGACGGCGTGAGTGAGCCCGAGGCTGTCGCGGCGCCCGACCCGGCGTCGCTGCCGTTGTTCGCCGGGGTGGGTTCCTGGACGTCTTCCGGTGCCGTGCCCCGGGACGGCGCCGCGTCGGGGTTGGGGACTGTCCGTGCGAGAGCATCGGGTTCGCGCCCGCCGCGGGCCCTGGCCGACACCTCGGTGGCGTCGGTGGCGCCAGAGGTGGTGCCGCCTGTGGTGGAGCGGGGCCGGGGGAGCGAGGGCGGGCTGGACTGGTCGCTGGTGGCGGCCTACCGGGCTCAGGCCTCGAACGTGTTGACCTCGCGGCTGGGCGCGGACCGGGCACGGTTGAGCGTGGAGGCCCAGCGCGAGCTCGGCCGGTCCATCATCGTCGAACTGTTGCAGGCCTCGGCCGCCGAGGACCTCTCGGCCGGGCGGACGACGGTGTCGGTGGGGGAGCAGGACGCGTTGGCCCGGGCGGTGTTCGATGCGGTGTTCGGGTTGGGCCGTTTGCAGCCGCTGGTCGATGACGACCGGATCGAGAACATCATCATCACCGGCGCCGAGCACGTCACGCTGGAACTCATCGACGGGACCGTGACGCCGGGGCCGCCGGTCGCCGACAGCGACGCCGAGCTGATCGACTTCCTGGTGTTCCTGGCGTCACGGTCGGAGGTCAACGCCCGGCCGTTCTCCGAGGCCCAGCCGCGGCTGCATCTGCGTCTGGACGGCGGTGCCCGGTTGGCGGCGGCTGCGTGGGTGACCCCACGTCCGTCGGTGGTGATCCGCCGGCACCGGCTGCGCCGGGTCACCCTGGCGGACCTGGTGGATCTGGGCACCCTCTCCCCAGTGGCGGCGTCGTTCCTGCGGGCGGCGGTCAAGGCGCGCAAGAGTGTGATCGTCGCCGGGCCTCAGGGGGCGGGCAAGACCACGATGGTCCGCGCGTTGTGCGCGGAGATCGACCCCTGGGAGGCGATCGGGACCTTCGAGACCGAATACGAGCTGCACCTGCACGAGATGCCCGAGCGGCACCCGATCGTGCATGCCTGGGAGGCCCGCCCAGGGTCGGGGGAACGCGGCCCCGACGGACGCGCGGCGGGGGAGTTCACGATCGATGAGGCGTTGTACGACTCCTTCCGGTTCAACCTGTCCCGCCAGATCGTCGGTGAGGTCCGCGGCCGAGAGATCCTGGCGATGATCAAGGCGATGGAGTCGGGGGCGGGGTCCATCTCCACCACCCACGCCGCCGATGCGACCGCTGCGATCCGCAAGCTGGTGACCTGCGCGATGGAGGCCGGCCCCCACGTCACCGAGTCCTACGCCACCCGCGCCATCGCCGAGAGCATCGACCTGATCGTGCAACTGCACCTGGAGACCACCAGCGGCGGCGGAGGGACGGCGCGCCGCGCCCGGTGGGTCACCGAGATCATCGCGGTGGAGCCGGGGGAACGCGACAAGGGGTACTCCACCACCCACGTGTTCCGCCCCGCCCCGGGACGGGCCGCGGTCGCGGGGGTCCTGCCGGACGGGCTGCGGGCCCTGGCCGGGTTCGGGTTCGACCTGCCCGGTTTCCTCGCCGAGGCCCACCAGGGCGAGGTGAGGCCATGACGGCCCTGATCCCGGCGGCCGCCGGCGCCCTGATCGTCGCCGGCCTGATCGGCGTGGTCGCCGGGGTGCAACGCACACCGATCCCCGAGCCGGGACCACCGCGACCCGCCGGCCGATTCGCCCGGCGGTGGCATCGCGCGTCGCGGCGGACGCTGGCGTTGAGCGGGGTCGGGCTGGTCGGCGGGGTCCTGGTGGCCATGGCCACGGGCTGGTTCATCGCGGTCGCATTGTTCCCGGCGGTCCTGGCCGGTGTCCCGGTCCTGCTCGGCCCGCATGGGGCCGCGATCCAGATCGAACGGCTCGAGGCGATGGAGGAATGGACCAGGTCCCTGTCCGGAGTGCTGACCGCGGGGGTGGGGTTGGAGCAGGCCCTGACCGCAACGATGCGCTCGACCCCCACACCGATCCGCGGCGAAGTCGGTGTGTTGGTCGCCCGGTTGAGGGCCCGGTGGAGCACCGAGGAGGCGCTGCGGGCCTTCGCCGACGACCTGGACGACCCCACCGGTGACCTGATCGCCGCCAACCTGATCCTGGGCGCCCGGCGCCGGGCCGCGGGTCTGGCGACCGTGCTGGACGCGTTGGCCGAGTCGGTCGCGGCCGATGTGAGGGCCCGCCGCACGGTCGAGGCCGACCGGGCCAAGCCCCGGGCCACCGCCCGATGGGTCACCGTGATCACGGTCGGGGTCCTGGCGGTGCTGGCCCTGACCGGGTCCTACGTCCGCCCCTACGCCAGCGGGATCGGCCAGGTGATCCTCGCGGTCCTGCTCGCCCTCTACGCGAGCCTGCTGGTCTGGATGAGGGTGATGGCGACCGGGCAGCGGCCACCACGCTTCCTGGGCTCGGCGTCCCAGATCGGGGGAGGGGCGCGGTGAGTACCGGGCTGCAGTTGGCGTTGGCCGGTGGCGCCCTCCTCGGGTTGGGAGTGGCGTTGGCCGTGTGGCGGCTGGTTCCGGCCGACCCGGACCTGGCCGATGCCCTGGCCCACCTGTCGCCGTCCACCCCCCGCCCCACCACCCGCGGGGCCCCCGCGGCGGTGACCGACACCCGTGACCGGTTGGGGCTGTGGGCGATCCGGAACCTGCCCGTCACCGGATGGGGCAGGGCACCGGTGACGGAGCTGGCCCTGCTGCGGATCCCGCTGAACCGCTACTACGGGGAGAAGGTCCTCTACGCGGTGATCGGCCTGGCCGCCGGTCCGGTGTTCACCGGCCTGTTCACCCTGGGCGGGCTCGATCTGCCGTTCCTGATCCCGGTCGCGGGGACGGTGGCGTTCGCGGCGGTGTTGTCGTTCCTGCCCGACTACAACGTCCGTGACGACGCCGCGAAGGCCCGAGTCGAGTTCGCACGGGCGATGTCCGCCTACATCGACCTGGTCGCCCTGGAACGCAACTCCGGTGCGGGCTCGCGTCAGGCGATGGAGAACGCCGCGCAGGTCGGGGACTCGTGGGTGTTCCGGCGCCTCAGCGAGGAGCTGGCCCGCTCCCGCTGGTCGGGGCAGGCACCGTGGAATGCGTTGCGGGCGTTGGCCGAGGAACTCGGCCTGCCCGAGCTGAGCGACCTGGCCGACATCGTGCGTCTGTCCGGGGAGGAAGGCGCCCAGATCTACGCCCAGCTCAGGGCCCGGTCCGCGGCCCTGCGCTCGGCGATGGTGTCCCAGGAGCTGACCGCGGCCAATGAGACCAACGAACGGATGACCATCCCGATGGCGGCCCTCGGCGGCGTGTTCATGGCGATCTTGGTCGCCCCCGCCCTGCTGCGCCTGCTGGGAGGTGACGCCTGACACCCACCCCTGGACTTCTCCACCCGGCTCCGTCCGTGGAGCCACCGATCCGCGCGCTCCGCCTCGTAGTGAAAGGGCACGTCATGGAATTCCTCATCGCGACCGCGCACCTCGCCGGTCTTCGCCTGCGCGATCGTGCCCGCACCCACGCCCGGGCCCACACCGACCAGGGGTCGGTCACCGTGGAGCAGGTCGTGATCACTTTGATGCTGGCCGGGCTGGTGGTCGCCGTCGGGGCCGCACTGAAGAGCTACATCTCGGCCAAGCTCGCCGGTTTGAACTGACGACGTCGGGGAGATCCGGTGCGGCGTCCACGCGAGCGGGTCGAGGGTGGCTCGGTCACTCTCGAAACGGTCCTGGTCATGCCCGTGGTGTTCGCGGCAATGTTCGCGGTCATGCAGGGCGCACTGATCTACCACGCCCGCACGGTGGCGATCGCGGCCGCGCAGGAAGGCGCCCGCACCGCTGGCGGTGAACGCGCCGACGTCGGGCAGGGGATCGCGGCTGCCGCGGCGTTCGTCGCCGACGCCGGCGGGCCGGACGTCCTGGTCGGGGCGTCGGTGACCGGGACCCGGTCGGTGACCACGGCCACGGTCACGGTCACCGGGACCAGTCTGAGCGTGATCCCGGGCTGGGCACCGGTGATCCGACAGAGCGCCTCGACGCCGGTTGAACGGATCACCCAGTGAGCGCCAGAACCCGCCACCGCGATGACGGGTCGGCGACGGTGGAGACCGCGATCGTGATCCCCTCGTTCATGTTGTTCTTCGCCCTGGTCGCCTTCGGTGGGCGCCTGGCCATCGCGCATCAGGCGGTGCAGTCCGCCGCCGCGGACGCCGCCCGCGCCGCCTCGATCGAACGGACCCAGTCCAGCGCCCAGAGCGCGGCCACCTCGGCGGCCACGACCAGCCTGACCAACCAGCAGGTGCGGTGTACCTCGAGCAGCGTGGCCCTCGACGTGGCCGGGTTCTCCGCCCCGGTCGGCACCCCCGCCAGCGTCAGCGCCACCGTCACCTGCACCGTCTCCGTGTCCGATCTGGCCTTCCCGGGCCTGTCCGGCACCACCACCGTCACGGCCACCATGACCAGCCCCATCGACACCTACCGGGCCCGCCAATGACAGCCCGGCGCACCCACCCGCGCATCGGAGGCGACGACGGCTCGATCACCGTGTGGGCGGTCCTTGCGTCCCTGGCCATGATCTTGGCGGTCGGCCTGGCCGTCGATCTCGGGGGCCGGGTGCACACCCAGCAACGCGCCCGCGACGTCGCCACCCAGGCCGCCCGGGTCGCCGGGCAGCAGATCCAGGCCGCCCCGGCCGTGCGCGGTCACGGGGTACGCGCCGACGTTCCCCTGGCGGTGGCCGCCGCCACCACCTACCTGGCCGCTGCCGGAGACGTCACCGGTTCGGCGAGCGTCGGCGCGGGGGGGACGACGATCGTGGTCACCACCTCGGCGACCTACCAGACGAAGTTCCTGGGGATCATGGGGGTGTCCACGTTGCCGGTGACCGGTCACGCCACGGCCAGGATCGTGCGCGCCGTCGCAGGAGCCGAACGATGACCGTCCGGCTACGCGCCCTGGCCGCCCTGGCCGCGTTGCTGGCCCTGCTGGTCGGCCTGCCCGTGGTCCTGCTCGCCCTCGGCGGCCCCGGCCTGCCCACCGGGCTCCCGTCCCTGGCCGGCGTACGGGACGTGCTGTCCCGACCGGACGACGGCACCCTCGCCCTGACCGCGGTGAAAGTCATCGCCTGGGCGGCCTGGGCGTACCTGTCGACGGCGATCGCGGTCGAGGTCACCGCGCGTGCGCGCCGGGTCCACACCCCCCGCCTGCCGGGGCTGCGGTTGTCTCAGCCGCTGGCCCATCACCTGGTCGGTGCCGCCGCAGCCCTGTTCATCGCCGCCCCGCTCACCGCCGCCCCCACTACCGGGCCGGCCCTCCCCGCGTCCGTCGTCGCGGCCGCCACGATGACTCCTCCCGGACCCACCGCCGCGACCACCGCCGGCATCGAGCATCCCGGCGGCACCCCAGCGCCCTCGACGGCAGTGGGGGATGTGCCGGCTGCTCCCGCACAGCCGGGGCCCCGGCACACCGTGACCCGCGGGGATACGTTGTGGTCGATCGCCGAAGGCCACCTCGGCGCGGGGGAACGCTACGGGGAGATCGTCGCCCTCAACCGGGACCTGCTGGGGGAACGTCCCGACTTCCTGCGCCCGGGCTGGGTCCTGCACCTACCCGGTGTGACACCACCGGACGGCGGCGCCTCCTACACCGTCCGCCCCGGCGACACCCTGTCCCAGATCGCCCTGGACCGGCTCGGGGACGCCGCGGCCTACCCCGCGATCGTCGAGGCGTCGAAGAGCATCACCCAGCCAGACGGCGCCCACCTCGCCGACCCCGACCTGATCCGGCCCGGCTGGACCCTGCACATCCCCACCACCCCAACGACGCCTGCGCCGACGACGCCGCCGAGTCCACCGACTCCGGAGGCCCCGCCCCGACACCCCCGACCCCA
>JBAPWU010000453.1:0-5754 GCA_049283855.1 Kineosporiaceae bacterium | reverse complement strand
GGCTCGCCCGGCGGCGGTGCGAGCGGCTCGGTCATCGGCCGGCGAGGAGCTCGCGCAGGTGGGGCACCATCGCCCGGAAGGCCCGGCCGCGGTGGCTGATCGCATCCTTCTCCTCGGGCGACAACTGGGCGGTGGTGCGCGCCCCGCCGTCCGGGGTGAAGATCGGATCGTACCCGAACCCGTTCTCACCCAAGGGTTTACGAGTCAGCATGCCGTCCAGTCGGCCCTCGACGACCCGCTCGGTGCCGTCGGGCAGGGCCAGCGCCGCGGCGCAGGCGAAGTGCGCGCCGCGGCGTTCGTCGGGCACGTCGCCGATCTGGGCGAGCAGCAGGTCGAGGTTGGCGGCGTCGTCCCCGTGCCGGCCCGACCAGCGGGCACTGAACACTCCGGGCGCCCCACCGAGCACGTCGACGCACAGGCCCGAGTCGTCGGCGAGCGCGGCGAGCCCGGTCGCCTGCGCCACGGCGTGGGCCTTCAGCAGGGCGTTGTCGGCGAACGTGGTGCCGGTCTCGGCGACGTCGGGGACGTCGGGGACGTCGTCCAGGTCAACCACCTCGGCGGCGAGCCCGGCGTCGGCGAGGATCCGGCGCAACTCGGCCACCTTGTGCCCGTTGCGGGTGGCCAGGACGACGCGCGGCGCCGGCACCGACCCGGTCATGCGCTCTCCAGGGCCAGCTGCTGGATCAGAGCCAGCTCGGCGCAGCCGCTCACGGCGAGGTCGAGCAGCGCGTCGAGCTCGGCCCGGTCGAACGGGGCGCCCTCCGCGGTGCCCTGCACCTCGACGAAGGCGCCGCTGCCGGTGAGCACCACATTCATGTCGGTCTCGGCCCGCACGTCCTCCTCGTAGCAGAGGTCCAGCACCGGGACGCCGCCGACGACGCCGACGCTGACCGCGGCCACCGAGGAGGTCAGCGGCTGGGCGGACGCCGGCACGATCTTCTTCGCCTTGGCCCAGGTGATCGCGTCGGCCAGGGCGACGTAGGCGCCGGTGATCGCGGCGGTGCGGGTGCCGCCGTCCGCCTGGAGCACGTCGCAGTCGAGCACGATCGTGGTCTCGCCCAGGGCCTTGGTGTCGATCACCGCGCGCAGCGAGCGGCCGATCAGGCGGGAGATCTCGTGGGTGCGCCCGCCGATCCTGCCCCGCACGGACTCCCGGTCGCTGCGGGTGTTGGTGGAACGGGGCAGCATCGCGTACTCCGCGGTGACCCAGCCCTGTCCCGATCCGCGCCGCCAGCGCGGCACGCCGTCGGTCACGCTGGCCGCGCAGAGCACCCTGGTGCGGCCGAACTCCACCAGCACGCTGCCCTCGGCGTGGTCGAGCCAGTTGCGGGTGATCGTGATCTCGCGGAGCTGGTCGACGGCACGGCCGTCGACGCGGGCACCGGCGGCGGGAGGGGTGTCAACCATGCCCCGAGCCTACGGGAGGTCGAGCTTCAGGCCGGGCCGGGCGATCTCGACCGGGCCCGAGTAGACGGCGCGGGCCTCGGCGGCGACCACGTCCGGGTCGGTCCAGACCGGCTGGTGGGTGAGCATCAGCCGTCGCGCCCCGGCGGCCGCAGCGGCCTGGCCGGCGCGGCGTCCGGTCAGGTGGATCCCTCGATCCAGGTCACGGCCCTCGACGAACGAGGCCTCGGCGAGCAGCAGGTCGGCGTCACGGGCGACCTCGACCAGCCCGTCGCAGGCATCGGTGTCGCCGCTGTAGGCGAGCACCGCTCCCCCGGCCTCGACCCGCAGCCCGTAGGCGAGGATCGGGTGGACCACCCGCACCGGGGTGATCGTGAACGGGCCGATCCGCACCGGCACCCGCTCGCCCAGCTCGCGCACGTCGTAGGCCAGAGCGAGCGAGCCCGACTCGTGCTCGCCGTAGGCACCCTCCAGCCGGTCCATCGTGCCGACCGGACCGTAGACCGGCAGCCGCTGCGCCGGCGGCCCGGCCGGGTGGTAGCGATAGGCGACGTAGAGCCCGGTCAGGTCCAGGCAGTGATCGGAATGGAGGTGGCTCAGCACCACCGCGTCCAGGTCGCACAGCGCCAGGTGGGACTGCAGCGGGCCCATCGCTCCGTTGCCGAAGTCGAGGGTGATCCGCCAGGTGCGCCCGGCGTCGTCCTCCGCCTCGACCAGGTAGCAGGACGCGGCCGAGCCCGGCGCCGGGAACGAGCCGGCGCACCCGACGATGGTCAGCCTCACGCGAAGACTCCGACCTGCTTCACCACAGCCACCTCCGGACCGAGGAACCGCCTGGCCAACCGGGCGAACGGCTCCGGGTCGCCGGTGGCCAGGAACCGATGCACCGGTGGCGGTGCCGCGACATCGCGAGTCAACCCCTCGGCGACCAGGGTGCGATAGACGTCCTTGGCGGTCTCTTCGGCACTGGAGACCAATGTCACGTCGTTGCCCATCACATAGGCGATCGCCCCGGTCAGCAACGGGTAGTGGGTGCAGCCGAGCACCAGGGTGTCCACCCCCGCCTCGCGCACCGGGTCGAGGTAGTCATGGGCGACCTCGAGCAGCTCCGGCCCGCTGGTCACCCCGTTCTCGACGAATTCCACGAACCGCGGGCAGGCCCGCGAGGTCAGGTGCAGGTGGGTGGCCGCGGCGAACGCATCGTCGTAGGCCCGGCTGGTGATGGTGGCCCGGGTGCCGATCACGCCGACCGCGCCGTTGCGCGTGGCCGCCACCGCACGGCGCACCGCTGGGGCGATCACCTCGACCACCGGCACCCGGTAGCGCTCGCGGGCATCGCGCAGGGTGGCCGCGCTGGCCGAGTTGCAGGCGATCACGAGCAGCTTCACGCCGACCTCGACCAGGTGGTCCATCACCTCCAGCGCGTGGGCGCGCACCTGCGCGATCGGTTTGGGCCCATAGGGGCCGTTCGCGGTGTCGCCGACGTAGAGGACCGGTTCGTGCGGCAGCTGGTCGAGCACCGAACGCACGACGGTCAGCCCGCCGACGCCGGAGTCGAGGATGCCGATCGGGGCATCACTGCTGTCGCGTTCCACGAGGGTGGAGCGTAACGCGCCGTTCGCCTCAGATCCGGCCACCGGTCACGCTCTCGCTCGACAGGCGGTGCGCGAGGTAGACCGGCAGCACCGAAGCCAGCACCAGGAACGCGGCCACCACGTTCACCACCGGCGCCTGATTCGGCCGGAACAGGTTCTGGAAGATCCACAGGGGCAGGGTCTGGATGCCCGGGCCGGCGGTGAACGTGGTGACGATGATCTCGTCGAAGGACAGCCCGAACGCCAGCAGCGCCCCGGCGAACAGGGCGCCGCGCAGCGACGGGAAGGTGACCAGGCGCCAGGTCTGAGCGCGGGTCGCCCCCAGGTCCATCGAGGCCTCCTCGGTGGTGCCGGCGAGGCGGCGCAGCCGGGCGGTGGCGTTGTTGAACACCACCACGATGCAGAAGGTGGCATGCCCGATGATCAGGGTGAGCATGGTCAGCCCGCCGAGGAAGGAGGTGAACACGCTGTTCAGGGCGATCCCGGTGACGATGCCCGGGAGGGCGATCGGCAGCACGAGGAGGAGGGACAGGACCTGGCGGCCGAAGAACGCATACCGGGTCACCGCCATCGAAGCCAGGGTGCCGAGCAGGACGGCGATCAGCGTGGCCATCGCGGCGACCTGCACCGACGTCCAGGTCGCCTCGCGCACGCCCGGATTGGCCACCGCCACGCCCCACCACTTCGTGGTCAGGGCCGGCGGCGGCCAGGAGAAGGTGGGGCTGGCGTTGAAGGAGTTGACCAGCACGACGAGCAGCGGCACGTAGACGAAGGCGAGCCCGGCCGCCATCGCGGCGCCCAGCGCCCAGCGCGCCGTCCGGGACAGCCTCATCGCCGCTCCCCGATCATCGCTGCCCGGTTCATAGCTGCTCCAGGGCGCCGGTCCGCCGGGCCGCCAGCAGGTAGCCGACCATCACCAGCACCGGCAGGGTGGCCACCGCGGCCGCGAACGGCAGATCGACCGAGAAGTTCTGGTAGACGATGTTGCCCAGCATCTGCCGGGTGCCGCCGACCAGTTGCACGGTGATGTAGTCGCCCAGGCTGAGTGAGAAGGTGAAGATCGACCCCGCCACCACGGACGGCGCGAGCAGCGGCACCACGACGGTGCGCAGCGTGCGCCCGGGCCGGGCGCCCAGGTCGGCCGCGGCGTCGAGCACCGAGGGCCGCATGGCGGTCAGCCCGGTGTAGAGCGGCAGCACCATGTACGGCAGCCACAGGTAGGTCAGCACCAGCACCACCGCGCCCAGCCCGAACCCGCCGGTGGCGGCCAGGATCGAGCGCCAGGCGTAGACCTTGACCAGGTAGGAGGCCCACAGCGGGGTCAGCACCAGCGCCAGCAGCACCGGCTGCCAGCGCGGTGTGGCCACCTTGGCCATGAACAGCGCCATCGGCAGCCCGACCAGCACGCAGAGGGTGGTCACCGCGAGCGCCACCGCGACCGTGCGGGCGGTCGCCCCCAGGTACGCCGGCTCGCTGAACACGTCGCGGAAGTTCTGCAGGGTGGCCGTGCGCCGCACCAGCCCGGTGAAGCTGTCGGTCTGCCAGAACGCGGTCAGGAACAGCAGGCCCAGCGGCGCCAGGTAGACGGCGACCAGCCAGGTCAGGGGCGCGGCCAGCAGCAGGGCCAGCCGCGCCCCGACATGGCGATGCAGCCACGAGGCGATCGTCATCTGCGGCACCACACGCTCATCGCGCCATCAGGCCCGCAGCGCCGACCAGGCCTTGACCCACTCGTCGTAGCCGATGCAGGTGGCGTCGGCACGGCCGTCGAGGCACTTCTCGGTGGGCGTGGTCCAGTACCAGACGTTGGTCCAGAACCCGGTCTCCTCGGCGTGGTACTCGGTGCAGTGGCTCTTGTTCAGGGTCAGCGCGCAGGACTTCCGGTTCGCCGGCGCCTCGCCGAAGTACTCGGCGACCTGGGCGTTCACCGACGGCGAGGCGATGTGGTCGAGCCACTTGTACGCGCAGTTGAGGTTCTTGGTGCCCTTCTTGATCATCCAGGTGTCCGACCAGCCGGTGGCGCCCTCCTTCGGCTTGACCGTGCCCACCTTGTCGCCGCCCGCGTTGGCCAGGTTCGCCGTGATCTGCCAGCCCTGCGACTCCAGCACGGTGCCGGCGGCCAGCGCGGTGCCCTGCTTGGTGATGTCGGCCCAATACTCGGCGACCAGGGGCTTCTGCTGCTTCAACAGCTCGATGGCGGCGTCGAACTGCTTGCGGTCCAACGCATACGGGTTCTTGATGCCGAGCGCCGGCGTGGTCGACATCAGGTACACCGCGGCATCGGCGATGTAGATCGCGTCGTCGTAGGGGCTGATCTTGCCCTTGGCCGGGCTGGCCGGGTCGAACATGTTCTTCCACGAGTCCGGCGGCGTCGGGTAGGCCGCCTTGTTGAACAGCAGCAGGTTGGCCCCACGCCCGTGCGGCACGCCGTAGTTGGTGCTGCCGACCGTGTTCCACGGCTGGTTCTTCAGGCCCTCGATCACGTCGGCGTAGTTGGGCACCAGCGAGGTGTTCACCGGCTGCACCAGCCCGCCGTAGACCAGGCGCAGCGACGCATCACCCGAGGCCGAGACCACGTCGTAGCCACCGCTCTTGAACAGGGTGACCGCCTCGTTGGACGTGGCGAAGGTCTTCACGTTCACCTGGCAGCCGCTGGCCTTCTCGAACGGGCTGACCCAGTCGACCTTGGGGTCGGTGGACCCGTCCTCGGCATACCCGGGCCAGGCGAGCACGTTCAGGGCCCCCTCGCCGGCGC
>JBAPWU010000452.1:0-1793 GCA_049283855.1 Kineosporiaceae bacterium | reverse complement strand
CGACCGGGGCTGCCACCGGGGCGGCCGGCGTCGGGCTCGCGGCCGGCGGGCGTCGGGAGGCGATCAGAGCCTGGATCACCCGGTCGTGGATCACCGTGAAGTCGGGATAGGCCGGGTTCACCGCGGGCGGGACGAATCCCACGCTGGTGATCTTCTGACTCTTGCCCTTGGCGCCCAGGTCGATGAACGTGGCCAGTTCCGAGGCGGGGATGTCGGTGCTCATCACGTCCTGCGCGGCGGCGGCGATCCCCTGGAACTTGGCCAGCAGC
The DNA here is from genome assembly GCA_049283855.1 of Kineosporiaceae bacterium. Classification (GTDB taxonomy): domain Bacteria; phylum Actinomycetota; class Actinomycetes; order Actinomycetales; family Kineosporiaceae; genus JADJPO01. Next base: position 1,524 of record JBAPWU010000452.1, on the reverse strand, counting down.
GTGGCCGGATCCATCTGTCGGACCATCGCGTTCATCACGCAGCGCTGGCGCTCCATCCGGGCGTAGTCGCTGGCGCCGTGCCGGGACCGGGCGAACCACAGCGCGTGGTAGCCGTCCAGGTGCTGGGTGCCGGGTTCGATGTAACCGGAGACCTTGGACGTGCCGCCGCCGATCGGCACCCGGCTCCGCACCGTGACGTCGATGCCCCCCATGGCGTCGACCAGGCGGCGGAAACCCTGCAGGTCGACCAGCACGTGGTAGTTCACGGTCAGCCCGGTGACGCCCTCCACCGCCTGCTTCATCGCCTCGGCCCCCGGGTCGCGCACCCCGGGGAAGGCATCCTTGTGCGCACTCCCCCAGGTGTAGATGCCGTTCAGCAGGCATTCGTCGCCGCAGGTCCAGCCCTGCGGCAGGACCCTGGCCGCCGCCGAGCCTGCGGGGAAGCGCACGTTCTCCAGGTTGCGGGGCAGACCGAAGAGCACCGTCCGCCCGGTCTGCACATCGATGCTGGCCAGGGTGATGCTGTCGGGGCGGGTGCCCACGCGGTCCGGGCCGGCGTCGCCGCCGAGCAGCAGCACGTTGTACCGCCCGGCGACCGCCGCGGAGGCGGCGCCGCCGCCGAACACCCCGTCGAGCAACCCGGCCGCTGACCACAGCCGGCGACCGGCGGCCAGCGCGGGCAGGCTGGTGGCCAGCACCGAGACCAGCAGCAGACCGGTCATCCCGAGCCGGGCGCGGCGCGGGATCAGGGCCGGCCGGCCGAGGCGCCAGGAGTCGACCACCAGCACCGGCCACGTGAAGGCGACCCCGAACAGGACGAGGGCGACCAGGATCAGCACCAGCGAGCTCGTCGCCAGATGCAGCACCACCGTGCGGTTCACCAGCCACAGCACGGCCATCATCACGACCAGGCCGGCGGCCCCGAGCCAGATCCGCAGTGCGATCCGGCCCACCCGGCGGTTGCCGGCGGCCAGCTGCGCCGTGCCCGGGGCGACCAGGGTGAGCAGCACCAGGAACACCGCACGGACGATCCGCAAGCGGGGAGCGAGGGCCTCGGGCCGGCGCATCGGCTGGGTGGTCGGTCGGGACGCCTTGGCCGGGCCCTTCTTCGCAGCCGTGGCCGTGGCCGGGCCGGTGGCCGAGGCCTTGACCACCAGGGGGTCCTCGGGTCGCTGCGGGGTCGGGGCACCAGGACGCGCGGCGTCGGGTACCACCGCGGTGTCTCGGGCCATAACGGACAGTATCGCCGGGGCTGTCCTGTATCCCGCTCAGCCGCGCCGGGCGTGTTCGACTCACGTTACGGTCGGCTATGCGAGCGATCGACTGGGTCGAACCCCCCTCCGGCACCGGCGGTCACCTCCGGATCCTCGACCAGAGCCTGCTGCCGGGCCTCGAGACGTACTTGGAGGTCCACGCCGTCGAGGACCTGCTCGACGCGATCGCCCGCCTCGCCGTGCGTGGTGCCCCCGCGCTCGGCGTGGCCGGGGCACTCGGCGTGGCGCTGGCCGTGCAGAACCTCACGGC
>JBAPWU010000451.1:0-2260 GCA_049283855.1 Kineosporiaceae bacterium | reverse complement strand
GGACGCGGTGAACGCGGTGCACGCGACCGGGTTCACCCTGGCCGGCGCCGCCGGTGGCCCGTTCTTCGGCGGGACGGGCGCCCGCGACCTGACCGTCGTCCCCACCTCCGCGGCCGATCTGGCGATGACGTCGGCGGCCGGCACCGTGGACGGCGCGGTGGCCCTGAGGATCGGCGACCTGGCCAACGACGTGGCCTCGGCCGCGGCCCTCGGCGGCACCCCCGGTGCCTCGGCCCGCTGGCGCGACCTGACCACCGCACTCGGTACCCAGGTGCAGAGCCTGGGCGCCGCGATCAAGGTCCAGGCGTCCGTGGTCGAGGCCGCGGACGATGCCGTGAACGCCGACTCCGGGGTCAACCTCGACGAGGAGATGACCGGGATGCTGATGTTCCAGCGGGCCTACCAGGCGTCCGCCCGAGTGATCACCACGGTGGACGAGATGCTCGACACCCTGGTCAACCGCACCGGCACCGTGGGGAGGTAGGTAGCTCATGCCGAACCGGATCACCCAGGCATCAACCACAGCGACGACGCTGCGCGGGCTGCAGGGCAGCCTGGGCCGGGTCCAGTCGCTGCAGGAGCAACTGTCCAGCGGCAAGCGGATCTTCCGTCCCAGCGACGACCCCGCCGCCACCGCGGCGTCGATGCAACTGCGCTCCGCCCAGGCGGCCGACGACCAGTTCCAGCGCAACAGCGACACCGTCCGGGGACGGCTCTCGGTCGCGGACTCCGCGCTCATCCAGCTCAGCGACCGGGTGCGCTCGGTGCGCGAGCTGATGATCGCCTCGCGCAGCGGGGCCCTGAGCAGCGACGGCCGCGCCGCGCTGTCCGCGCAGGTGGACAGCATCCGGACCGAGGTGGTGAGCCTGTACAACAGCACCTACCTCGACCGGCCGGTGTTCGGCGGCAGTGTGGCCGGCCGGCAGGCGATCGACCCGGCCACCGGGACCTACCTGGGCAACAACGAACCGATCGAGGCCCGGATCTCGATCGATACCACCATCCGGATGGACGTCAAGGGCACCGACGCGGCGGCCGATGTCCTCCCTGCGGCCCTGACCGCGATCGCGACGAGCGTCACCGCGGCCGGCGGGGCCACGAACGCCGACTTCACCGCGATCGACGACGCCTTCTCGAAGCTGCAGCGGGCGATGGGTGACGTCGGTGCGCGGGCCGCACGGGTGGAGACCACCAACAGCCTGGTCGAGTCGCATCGCTTGGACCTCGTCTCGCGGATCAGCGAGAACGAGGACGTGGACCTACCGGAGACGATCATGAACCTGCAAGCACAGCAGGTGGGCTACCAGGCCGCGCTCGGCGCGGCGGCCAAGGTCATGCAGACCTCGCTCGTGGACTTCCTGCGATGAGCGCTCAGCCGGACCATCCGGCCGGCGGCACGGCGTCCGCCGTGGTCGACCGTCCGCCCGATAGCGTGAGCGGGGAACTGCGGGCCGTGAGCGGAGGCGATGAGGTGGGCATCGACGTGCCGGAGCTGCGGTTCGTCCGGCCGCTGCCGGGCTTCGCGGAGATGACCCGGTTCGCCCTGGTTCGCCTGGACCACGCCGAATCGGACGCCGCGGCGACCGCCGAGATGCCTTCGGAGACGCCGTCCGAGACGGCCGACGCCGGCGACATGCTGGCGGACGACGACCCGGTGCTCTTCGAGTTGCGCTGCCTTCAGGCTCCTGACGTGCGGTTTCTCGTCGCTGCGCCGATGGCGTTCTTCCCCGACTACTCCTTCGAGCTGGATGAGACCGCGGTGGCCGAGCTCGAGCTGAACACGGCCGAAGAGGCCATGGTGCTGGTAGTCCTCACGGTTGGTGCTGACCCAGCGTCAACGACCGCTAACCTTCTGGCACCGGTCGTCGTGAACGTCCGGAACCGGTCGGCCGCCCAGGTCATCCTGTCCGGGACGGACTGGCCGGTGCGCGCCGCAGTCGTCTAGCGGATCCCGCCAGGGGAACCGGCGACTGCGTCGGGGATCCACGGAGGGAGCCCGCTGTGCTGGTGCTGACCAGGAGAGCCGGAGAGAGCATCGTCATCGGCGACGACGTGCGTGTGGTCGTGCTGGACGTTCGGGGCGACACGGTGCGGTTGGGCATCGAGGCCCCGCGCAGTGTGCAGGTGCACCGGGCCGAGGTCTACGCGGAGGTGCAGGCGGCCAATGCCGCCGCGGCCAACGCGGGCACCGACCTCGCGGCGGTGGCCGACCGCCTGCAGCGGATCGCCCGGCCTCGGCCCGGAGGCCGCGGATCCCGCC
>JBAPWU010000450.1:0-3483 GCA_049283855.1 Kineosporiaceae bacterium | reverse complement strand
GTCTTGTAGGGGGCGCGCAGGTCGAGCGTCGTCGGCACGAGCAGCAGTCCGAGCATCGCCACGGCCACCGCGCCGACCCGCCCGCGGCCTGCGGCGCTCCTGGCGGCCGAGGCCGCGAGACAGATCGCGCCCCACGCCAGCGCCGGGGTGACCACGACGAGGTTGCGCAGGGTCCACACGTGCGTCCACTGCGCGAGCACGAAGGCAGACCCGGTGACCACCGTCGCGACGGCCAGCAGCACCGCTGCCGCCGCTGCCTCCGACGTCGTGGCCGCCACCGCGGATCGCGCCGGGTACCCGAGCCGGGCGGCCACGAGAGGGAGTGCCGCGCCGCCGATGACTCCGATCATCATGATCACCCCGGCCGGAGAGGTCCAGGCGAAGCCGTCCGAGCGGGGTGTCAGGCCGCCGGAGCCGAACGTCGTCGTGACCAGGTCCCAGACGTCCTGCCCGTCGGGGGCCTGGATCCAGGCGGTGCCGGAGGCGAACCCCGGACGGGTCACCCCGCTCACGAGCCAGGCGATCTGCGCCGAGCAGCCGGCGGCGGCCAGCCCCGCCCAGGTGCCGGCCCGCCGTCCGCGGTCTCGCGCATCGGAACGCAGGCCGACGGCGGCGAGCACGCTCGCGGCGCCGAGGGTCAGGAAGGCGCCGAAGAGATGCGACGTCGCGGCGAGCAGGCTCCACGCCGTCCAGGCCGCATACACGCCACGACGCAGGGGACGGCCGTCCAGCATGCACAGGGCCGAGCGCAGGGTCGCCGCCGTGAGGCCGACCGAGCCGAGCAGCAGCAGGGCGTACGGCCGGGTATCGAGCGAGTAGACGATCGAGACCCCGCTGGCCGCCGTCGCCGCGGTCAGCGCCCACCGGACCTCGCCGCCGAGCCGGACGCCGCGCAGGCCCTGGTGGGTGACCACGACAGCCAGGACGGCACAGGCCGTGCTCAGCAGCCGGGTCCACGCCTCGCCCGGGCCGCCGATCGTGATCCAGATCCAGAGCATCGCCGCGTAGAGCGGCGGGTGGACCTCGGTCGAGCCCCGGCTCAGCATCGTCCCGAACGGTCCGGCCGCCTGGTTTACGGAGAAGAGCTCGTCGATCCAGTAGCTCTGCCGGCCGAGCAGACAGAGCCGGACGGCGAGCGCGGCGGCGATCACGAGACCGGCCAGGGCGCGGACGGCGACCGGGGGTGGCCGGGGCAGCGACATGTCACACCAGTCCGAACTGCTCGGTGTGCTGGTTCTGCACCGGCACACCGAGGCGGGTCAGCGCCTCCTTGGTGTCTCCCATCATCGGTCCCGGCCCGCAGATGAAGACGTGCGGATCCGCCAGCCCGAACTCGGTCAGCACCTCGCCCAGCAGTTCCTCGTCGATCCGCCCGGTGGTGCCGGTCCACGGCCGTGGCGGTTGGGAGACGACCTCGACGACGTCGAGGTCCAGCACCGCACCGAGCCGTTCCAGCTCGGTGCGGAACAGCAGCTCGGACGGGGTGCGGGCGCCGATCACCAGGCAGTGCCGACGGGGGTCACGCCGGGCGGCGTGGGAGCGCAGCATGCTCATCATGGGGGTGATCCCGACCCCGGCGGCGATCAGCAGCAGGCAGGGGGCGCCGATGTGGTCGTCGTTGAACGAGCCGTACGGGCCGTCGACGTACACCGTGCGACCGGGTCTGACGCTCCCCATCGAGGCGGTGAAGTCCCCGGCGTTCCGAATCGTGAACTCCAGCTCACCCGGGTGGTCGATCCCCGAGGCGATCGTGAACGGGTTCGCCTGCAGCGGCCCGAACGGGCTGTCCAGCCGCAGCCACGCCACCTGGCCGGGGCGGTAGGACAGGACCCGGCGGCGACGTCCGGCCGGGCGCAGGACGACGGTGCTGACCGAGGGCGTCTCCGTCCTGACCTCCTTGACCAGGTAGGCGTTGCGCAACGAGGCGAGCGGGCGACGGATCCACCGATTGATCATCACTGCCCCCACGCAGACCAGGATCACCAGGAAGACGGTCCGCTCGGCGGCGTTGCGCATCAGGTGGTTCAGCCAGAACACGTGCAGGAAGGTCCCGACCAGGGCGGCCATCGCCAGCATGCAGTGGATCCAGCGCCAGATCTCGTAGCGGGTGTTCAGCTGGCGGCGACGCAACGACAGGTAGCACAGCAGGATCAGGGCCACCAGCGCCGTCAGACCGGCCCTGGCCCGCGGTGGGGCGGTCAGCGGGTCGAGCAGCGCCATGCTCGCCGGCCGGTCCGCCACCACCAGGAGCACGTGGACGGCGACCAGCGATGTTGCGATCAGGGCGAGCCAGCGGTGCGAGCGCAGCACCTGCTCGATGCCGAACGCCTCGGTCAGCGAACGGACTCGGGAGGGCAGAACCACGGTGGCCGCGAGCGTGGACAGGCCGAGCAGGCCCGTCGTCATGCTCAGCTCGATGACGATGCCGCCGCTGCTCCACGGTCGTCGCTGCTCACCGGCACCGCTCGCCACGGCGAGCGGGACGAGGACCAGGGCGACGAAGGTGGCCGCCCAGAGAAGTCGCAGCAGCTTGACCCGCACCCGGTGCACGCGCAGGTCGAGGGGGATGCGTTGCCTGGTTCGTCGAATGACCAGTCGCCGCTGCACCGAGGTGCCTCCGGGCGGCGTGGCGACCGGGGAGGACAGCTGCCGCGGCATGGTCGTCGACGGGTGGCGCGTGAGGTCTCGCATGTGCTGGTGGGCTCCTGAGCGTCGAGCACGGATCGTTGGGCCGTTGTCGCTGCGCCCGGTGGCGGCGGCTCATGCCGTCGTCACCGGGCGCGGCGACCGTGCCGGGGTCAGCGGACGACGATGCGCACGACGTCGAACGCGGGGATCTGGTTGGCCCGCTGCATCATCGGAGCCCGGTGAGAGCCGTCGCCGGCCCATACCGCGCACTGGGCCAGACCTGCGGGAAGACCGGTGACCCTGACGGTCACGGTGTCCGGTGTCCGGCCGCCCGCACCGTCCTCGGTCGCGGCGAAGAAGGCCGGCACGGGGGCGGGGTCAGGAGCCGTACGGCGGCTGCCCAGGATGCGGCACGCGGTGTGGAAGTGCCCGCGGACCAGACCGTCGGCGTTCAGGAACGAACTCTCCTTGTAGTAGCCGCCCTTGCCGGCCGCGAGGAAGCGGTCGCGAACCAGGTTGCGGGTGCTGACCCGCAGGTCGAAGGGCCGGTTGGCGCGCACGATCTGGGGCGCCGAGGCGATGATCAGTGAGGGGTTGTCCTGGGCGTTCGCGACCTCGCCGAACTCCGTGCTGATGCACCGCCCGCCGTTCTGGAAGCCGTCGTGCGCCGGCAGTTTGCTTCCCTCGCAGCTGTTTCCGAGGATGTCCACGGCCGGCGGAGTGGAGCCGTCCGCCGCTTGCTGGCCGACCGGGGCCACGGCCGACGTGGGGTTCACCACAGGCGACGAGGCTGGCGCCGGTGTCGCAGGACCGTTACCTGGAGCCGGTTGCGGTTCGGCGCCGCCGGCCGGGATC
>JBAPWU010000449.1:0-1768 GCA_049283855.1 Kineosporiaceae bacterium | reverse complement strand
AGGCCGTGTTCGAGCACCTGCGTGGTTGGCGCGCGGCGCGCGCCGCCGAGGCGAACGTGCCCGCCTACGCGGTGTTCACCGACGCGACGCTGGTCGCCATCGCCGAGTCGATGCCGCGGGAGGTGGAGGAGCTGGCCCGGCTGCCCGGGGTCGGCCCGGCCAAGCTCGCCCGCTACGGCGCCGAGGTGCTCGCCGTGCTGGCGGCGGGCGCAGGGGGCTGACCCGGTCGTTCCCCCGCCGATTAATGGATTGCGTTGCGTCGGCCGCAGCGTCTACCGTCGAATCAACGCGCTCGCGTCCGCGAGCCGATCACTGGTGTGAGGAGGTGCTCCGATGTCGAACCTGATCACTGAGATCGCGATGTCGCACGCCCTCCCGGCCGCCGGCGCCCCGTGGCACGTCCCGGCTCCTCGGGAGCGTTCGCTCGTTCCCGTCGTGGCCGCCCGCGGGGAGAGCTCCGTCCTGGTGGCCCACCGCAGCGGCGACCAGCCGGTCATCGGTCTCACCAGCGGCAAGACCTGCACCACCGGTGCGTTCGCGTACCGCACGTACGACCCGGGTTCTCCTTCCTGTAGACCCCCGGCCTAGCTCCCCGAGCAGCCGGTCACCTCACAGGCCGCGGAACCCGACAGGGTCCGCGGCCTTCGTGTTCCTCGCCGCGGACCAGGCACATCGCCGGGACACCGGCACCGCACACGGCGGGCAGGGCAACCAGCCCGCCGGACACGAGGAGGTGAAGGGCATGCAGCTCACGGCCCTGCTGGACGCCGTCGGACCGGAGGAGGGGGTCCAGTTCGACCAGGCGATGCCCTGCCGCGTCTTCGACGCCGAGCTGTGGTTCGCCGAGTCCCCGGCCGACGTCGAGCGGGCCAAGGCGCTCTGCCTCGGCTGCCCGGTGCGTCAGGCCTGCCTGGCCGGCGCGCTCGAGCGTCGGGAGCCCTGGGGCGTCTGGGGAGGGGAGCTGTTCCTCGCCGGAGTCGTGGTGCCGCGCAAGCGGCCCCGGGGCCGGCCCCGCAAGTGCGACGTCGCGGCCTGAGGGGGGTCGCCTGGCGGGATCAGCTTCTGCGGACGCGGGGGTGATCCCGCCAGGCGGGCATCGTGGCCATGTAGGCCAGGGTCTCGGTCTCCAGCTGGATCCGGGGCGCCGTGGGCGCCTGCTGCTCCTGCCAGTGCACCATGCGGTCGAAGCGCTCGTCGAAGGTCTGCAGCTGGCCGTTCTCGTCGGTGCAGAAGTCGCAGTAGTCACCGCCGTCGATCGGCATGCCGCAGCTGTCACAGCTGTTGTTCACCTGGTGTCCCCTTCGTGTCGTGCCTCGCGCTCGGGTCAGGGCTGCAGGACGACCTTGCCGGTGGTCTGCCGTGCTTCGAGCCGTTCGTGGGCGCGTGCGACCTGCTCCATCGGCAGGCGGAGCCCGATCCGCACCTGGAGCGTGCTGGCGGCCACCCCGCCCAGCACCGCCTCCGCGCGCCGGCGCAGTTCCTCGGTGGTGGCCACGTAGTGGGCCAGGGTGGGGCGGGTCAGGTACAGGGATCCCTTCCGGGACAACGTGATCGGTGCGACCGGCGGAACCGGGCCGGAGGCGTTGCCGAAGCTGACCAGCATGCCCCTCGGGCGGAGCACGTCCAGGCTGGCCTCGAACGTCGCCGCACCGACCCCGTCGTAGACCACGTCGACCGCGTGCGCCCCGACCAGGTGCTCGACCCCGGCGACCACGTCCTCGTCCCGGTAGAGCACGACCTCGTGGGCTCCGGCCCCACGGGCCAGCGC
>JBAPWU010000448.1:0-3711 GCA_049283855.1 Kineosporiaceae bacterium | reverse complement strand
GGCGCGGCGTTAGCCGCGAGGATCTGAGCCCACAGGCTCGGGTCGCTGCTCGCGATCCGGGTCACGTCGCGCAGACCCTGACCGGCGACGCCCACCGCATCCTCGCTCGCCTCCCCCAGCCGCCCGGCGACCAGGCTGGCCATCACCTGCGGCACGTGCGAGACCAGCGCCACCGCCTCGTCGTGCTCGCGGGCGTCCAGACCGACCACCGTGGCGCCGAGGCGCGCGGCCAGGCCCCGGACGGCGTCCAGGCGGGACGCGTCGTTCTTCGGCGTCGCGCAGATCACCCATGGCCGGCCGAGGAACAGGTCGCCGCGCGCCGCCACCGCCCCAGAGCGTTCCCGCCCGGCCATCGGATGGCCGCCGACGTAGCGGGACACGTCGCCGCCCCCGGCCACCACCGCGTCGAGCACCCCCGCCTTGACGCTCGCGACGTCGGTCACGGTGGCCCCCCGATGGCGGGCCAGTTCGGCGAGCACCACCTGGGCGGTGACGTCGGGAGGGGTGGCGACCACGACCAGCTCCGGCTCGATCCCGCCGGGGTCGATCTCCCCCGCACCCAGGTCACGGGCCAGGGCCAGCGCCGTCGGTGAGTGATCGGCCAGCAGGACCCGCACCCCGCCCGTGCTCAACCCCAGCGCGATGCTGGTGCCGAGCAGACCGGTGCCGACCACCCGAACCGTGTTCACGCCGTCAACCCTAGGGCGGCTACAGGTCGACCGCGGCCATCAGCGAGCCCAGCTCGGCCCCGCCGATCACCCGGGTGCGCCCCGAGCGCAGGTCGCCGAGGCGGATCGGGCCGACCTGGGTGCGGACCAGCTGCAGCACCGGGTGGCCGGCCTCCTCGAGCAGCCGCCGCACGATCCGGTTGCGCCCGTCGTGCAGCACGATCTCGACCAGGGCCTTGCCCGGCCTGGCGTCGACCACCTTGAACGAGTCCACCCTGGCCGGGCCGTCGTCCAGCTCGATGCCGTCCAGGAGCCGGCGGCCCAGATCACGGGGAACCGGCCCCGGGATCTCGGCGAGGTACACCTTGGGCACCTCGTAGCGCGGGTGGGCCAGCCGGTTCGCCAGCTCGCCGTCGTTGGTGAGCAGGATCAGGCCCTCGGTGTCGGCGTCTAGGCGCCCGACGTGGAACAGGCGTTCCTCGCGACCGGCGACCAGCTCACCGACCGTGGGGCGGCCCTGCGGGTCACTCATCGCCGAGAGCACACCGAGCGGCTTGTTCAGCGCCAGGGTGACCAGGGTGTCGTCGAGCTGCACCCGCAGCCCGTCGACGTGCAGCACGGCCCGGCGGGGATCGACCCGCACGCCCAGTTCGGTGACCTGTTGCCCGTCCACCTGCACCCGGCCGGCGGAGATCAGTTCCTCGCACGCACGCCGTGAGCCCAGCCCGGCCTGGGCGAGCACCTTCTGCAGCCGCACGCCGCCCGGATCGTGCACGTCCTTGGGCGGGGTGTCCGGAGCCTTCGCCGTCCGCCGCGGGGGCCGTGGCGGCGTGCGCTTGGAGGTGTTCTTGGGGGCGGCGCCGCGGCGCCGGTCGGGCGGGGTCATGCCATACCTCCGACACCGAGCTCGTCGAGTGCGTCCACCTCGGGCAGGAAGGGGGCGAGGGCCGGCAGTTCCTCCAGGGAGGCCAGTCCGATCCGGTGCAGGAAGTAGGTCGAGGTGCGGTAGAGCACGGCCCCGGTCTCCCCGTCGTGGCCGGCCTCCTCGACCAGTCCGCGGGTGAGCAGTGTGCGCATCACGGCGTCGACATTCACCCCGCGGACGGCGCCGACGCGGGCCCGGCTGACCGGCTGGCGGTAGGCGACGATCGCCAGGGTCTCCAGCGCGGCCTGGGTGAGCCGGGCGGTCTGCCCGTCGAGCATGAACCGTTCGACCACCCCCGCGTAGTCGCTGCGGCTGAAGAACCGCCACCCGCCCGCGACCTGGCGCAGTTCGAACCCACGGCCACCCTGGTCGTACTCGGCGGCCAGGTCGGCGAGCAGGACGCCGATGGTGTCGGTGGTCAGGCCCAGCGCCGAGGCCAGCGCGACCTCGCTGACCGGCTCGTCGACCACCATCAGCACCGCCTCGATCGCCCCGCGCGCCCCCGACGGCAACGCCCCCAGGTCCAGCCCGGCCTGCTCATCCTCCGCGGGTGCACCCGATCCGGGGGCCACTGCCTCCAGCTCGTGGTCACCCGGGGAGGATGACAGGGATTGGCGCGGCTCAGTCGTCTGCTGCTGCACGGGATCCGTCCTCGTAGTCGTCGAAGTCGCGCTCGAGATCGATGTCGCCGTCGTCGCTGCCGGTCCATCGGATGGTCAGCTCGCCGAGCGCCGCAGCCTGGTCGAAGGCCACCACACCCTCCCGGAACAGCTCCAGCAGGGCCAGGAACCGGGCCACCACCACCAGGGTGCTCCCGGCGTCGGCCGAGAGCACGCGGAAGCTGGTCGACGGGTGTCGGCGCAGCCGGTCGACGATCAGCGCCGCCTGCTCGCGCACGCTCACCGTCGGCGCATGCAGATGCTCGAGCCCCACGGTGGGAACGGGCCGCGGTTGCAGGGCCCGGGCCGCGATCATCGCCAATTGCTCCGGCGAGATCCCCAGCACCAGCTCGGGGAGCAACTGGGCGAACTGCGGCTCGATCCCGGCCGAGCGCGGGATCCGGCGAGCCTCCTGCGCCATCCGCTGGGACAGGGTCGCTGCGACCTCCTTGAACGCGCGGTACTGCAGCAACCGGGCGAAGAGCAGGTCGCGGGCCTCGAGCAGGGCCAGGTCCTCGTCGTCCTCGACCTCGGCCGCGGGCAGCAGCCGGGCCGCCTTCAGGTCCAGCAGGGTGGCTGCGACCAGCAGGAACTCGCTGGTCTCACCCAGGTCCCAGTCGCTGCCGCGCTCGCGGATCCAGCCCAGGAACTCGTCGGTGACCTGAGCCAGGGCGATCTCGGTGACGTCGAGCTTGTGTTTGGCGATCAGCCCCAGCAGGAGGTCGAAGGGACCCTCGTAGTTGTCCAGATGGACCTCGAAGGACGCCGGGCGCCCGGGCAGCACGCCTCCCGGCGTCTGCGGATGTGCCTCGGTGGTGGCTTCCCCGGCTGCGGTCACGCTAGGCGGCGTCACCGCGGGCGATCAGCTCACGGGCCAGCAGGCGGTAGGCGTAGGCGCCTGCGTGCGATGCGGCGTAGGTGGTGATGGGCTCGGCGGCGACCGAGGCATCGGGGAACTTCACGGTGCGCCCGATCACGGTGTGGAAGACCTGGTCGCCGAACGCCTCGACCACCCGGGCCACCACCTCGCGGCTGTGCAGCGTGCGCGGGTCGTACATGGTGGCCAGGATGCCGTCGATCTCCAGGCGGGGGTTGAGCCGGTCCCTCACCTTCTGGATCGTCTCCACCAGCAGGGCGACGCCGCGCAGGGCGAAGAACTCGCACTCCAGGGGGATCACCACGCCATGGGCGGCGGTCAGCGCGTTCACGGTGAGCAGGCCCAGCGAGGGCTGGCAGTCGATCAGGATCACGTCGTAGTCGTCGACCACGGGCCGCAGCACCCGGGAGAGCACCTGCTCGCGGGCCACCTCGCCGACCAGCTGCACCTCGGCGGCGGACAGGTCGATGTTGGCCGGCAGCAGGTCGATGTTCGGCACGTGCGACGGCCGGATCACCTCACGCACGTGGGTGTGGCGCTCCATCAGCAGGCTGTAGACGGTCTTGTCGAGCTCGTGCGGGT
>JBAPWU010000447.1:0-5027 GCA_049283855.1 Kineosporiaceae bacterium | reverse complement strand
CACGCACGGTGACGTCTCCGGTCGACCTCGGCCGGCTGCGTGCCGCATTCGGCGGTCCGGTCCCGGAGACGGGGCTCGAGCCCGCCGCCGTGATCGAGGCGCTGGTGGCGGCGGCCGAACCGGGGCTGGTGACCTCCCCCGGCCCTCGGTACTTCGGGTTCGTGACCGGAGGGGCGGTGCCGGCCGCCGTCGGCGCGGACTGGCTGACCGCCGCCTGGGACCAGCAGGGCGCTCTGGGCGTGGCCTCCCCCGCGGCCGCGGTGTGCGAAGAGGTCGTCGCGCAGTGGCTCCTGGAACTGCTCGGCCTGCCGGCGACGAGCGGCGTCGGTCTGGTCACCGGCGGTCAGATGGCCAACACGACCTGCCTGGCCGTCGCCTGCCGCACGCTGCTCCGCCGCGCCGGACACGACCCGGACGCCACAGGCCTGGCGGGGTGCCCACCGGTGGCGGTGATCGTCGGAGAGGAGGCGCACACGACGATCTGGAGATCACTGAAGTTCCTCGGCATCGGCACCGCCCGGGTCCGCACCGTCGCCGTGGACGATCAGGGACGCATCGTCGCCGGGGCCGTGGCTCAGGCCCTCGCCGCACTGCCACCCGGCACGCCGACCATTGTCTGCGCCCAGGCCGGCAACGTGAACTCGGGCTCGTTCGATCCCCTGGACGACATCGCCGAGGCATGCGCGGCACACGGGGCCTGGCTGCACGTCGACGGCGCGTTCGGGCTGTGGGCCACCGCGACGCCCTCCCGTCGCCGGCTGACGGCCGGGCACGACCGGGCCGACTCGTGGGCCGTCGACCTGCACAAGTGGCTCAACGTGCCCTATGACAGCGGCGCCGCAATCGTCCGCGACGCTCAGGCCCAGACCGACGCGCTGAGGCTCTCTGCGCCCTATCTGGTCGCCGGCGAGGAACTGCGCGACGGATCGTCGTACGTGCCCGAGTTCTCCCGCCGGGCGCGGTGCTTCCCGGCCTGGGCGGCGATCCGCAGCCTCGGCCGGCAGGGTATCGCCGAGATGGTCGAGCGATGCTGCGATCTCGCCGGTGTCTTCGCTGGGCTCCTCGCCGAGCATCCCGACGTCGTGGTCCTCAACGACGTCGTCATCAACCAGATCCTGGTCTGCCTGGGCGACTCCAACGAACGCACCCGCGCGATGATCGCCGCGGTGCAGAACGACGGCACCTGCTGGGCCGGGCCCACGACCTGGAAGGGCAAGGTGGCGATGAGGATCTCCGTGAGCAACTGGTCGACGACGAGGTCGGACGTCGAGCGGTCCGCGGCCGCCATCCTCGCCTGTGCCGAGGCATCGGCATGACGGAGGCGCGCCCGACCACGATGCACTGACGCTCCCGACTCGTGCAGCCGCAATCCCTCGGCACCGAAGGTCCGGGCCTGCCGGATGCGGTCGCAGACGTGGGGGTCGACGTCCACGCCTCGGCGTCGCTGACCATCAGATGGACGTCGATCCCGCGCGACGTGCGCCTGCGCACGGCAACTACGAATTCGGGCCCGAAGAGCAGGTGCGGCGTGAGGTGCCACCTCCGGTCAGACGTAGAGCGCCGGCCTCGGCGGCAGGTCGATGGCGACGCGCCGGCCGGTGCGGTAGGCCTCGATGGCGCGGTTGGCCACCACGGTGGCGGCGTAGCCGTCCCAGATGCTCGCGCCCGGGAACGGGCCCTCCGAGCGGACGGCGTCCACCCAGCCCTGCAGCTGCAGCCGGTAGGCCTCGGCGAACCGGCCGAGCCACAGCTCGGGCAGCCCGACGCCGCGGGTGAAGGCCTTCGATCGGGTGACGAACGATCCGTCGCCCATCACGGCCTGGCCCTGCGAACCGGTGACGCGGCAGACCACCTCGTAGCCGTACCGGGCGTTGGCGAACGCCTCGATCTCCACGATCACGCCGCTGGCCGACTGCAGGACGACCAGGAGCGGGTCGTGCTGCCCCGCCGGGGTCAGCGGCCCCGGCGTGCCGGCCAGCACCATGATCGAGGCGTACTCCTCCTCCAGCAGCCAGCGGGCGATATCGAACTCGTGGATCACCATGTTGGTGAGGGTCTGCTCGGTGACCAGCCCGTACGGCGCGCGGGTGTTGCGGTGGATGTTGTGCACGATCAGCGGCTCGCCGATCCCTTCGGGCGTGAGCTCGGCCTTGAGCTGCACGTAGCCCGGGTCGAACCTGCGCATGAAGCCCAGCTGGACGAGTCGGCGCCCGAGGGCCACCTCGGCGTCCAGCACCGCCCTGGCGTCGGCCTCGCCGACGGCGAGCGGCTTCTCGCACAGGATCGGCTTGCCGACACCGAATCCGATCATCAGCTGCTCGGCGTGGACCCCGTCGGGCGAGGCGATCAGCACCGCGTCGACGTCGTCCGCGTCGAAGACCTCGGCCACGGACCGGACGGCGCGAGCGCCCAGCTCGGCGGACAGCGCCTCGGCGCGCACGGCGTCGGCGTCGAACACGACGCCCACCGACGCACCGGAGACCGCGCGGGCCAGGTTGAGCGCATGCGCGGTCCCGATGTTCCCGGCACCGATCACGCCCACACGAGTCGTCATGTCCGATCCCTTCCAGCGCACGGTGGAGTCCGCCCGCGATCATCCCGCGGACGGGGCCTGCTCCGGGCGGGCGTGGGCGGCGTACCAGTCGAGCAGGGCCGGGTCGTCGACGGATCGGGGATCCACCACCGCGCCCAGGTCGAGGCCCTGCACCAGGCGCTTGACCGGGATCTCCAGCTTCTTCCCGGTCTTGGTGTGCGGGATGCCTGGGGCCAGCAGGATCTCGTCCGGCACGTGCCGGGGTGAGGCGTGCTCGCGGATCGCGGCGGTGATCCGGGCCCGGAGGTCGTCGTCCAGCTCGTGCCCCGGCGCCAGCGTCACGTACAGCGGCATCCAGTACCCGCCGCCGGGCAGCTCGGCGCCGATCACCAGCGACTCGAGCACCTCGGGAACCCGCTCGACGGCCTGGTAGATGTCGGCGCTGCCCATCCGGACGCCGTTGCGGTTCAACGTCGAATCGGACCGGCCGTGCATCTCCACGCTGCCGTGGTCGGTGATCGAGATGAAGTCGCCGTGCCGCCAGACCCCGGGGTACACGTCGAAGTAGGCGGCCCGGTAGCGCGCGCCGTCCGGGTCGTTCCAGAAGCCGACCGGCATGCTCGGCATCGGCCGGGTGATCACCAGCTCGCCCAGCTCGCCGCGCACGCTGTTGCCCTCGGGGTCGAAGGCGTCCAGGGCCACGCCGAGGCAGGCCGCGCTGATCTCGCCGGGCCACACCGGCACGGTCGGCGCCGACCCGGCGAAGGCCGACACGACGTCCGTGCCACCGGTGATCGAGGCGATCTCGACGTGCTCGCCGACGGCGTCGTGCACCCAGTGGTAGCTGTCCGCCGGGAGGGTCGAGCCGGTGACGCCCAGCGTGCGCAGGCGGCTGAGGTCGTGCGCGCGGCCGGGCCTGATGCCGGCCTTGGCGTTGGCGAGCAGGTAGGCCGGACTGGTGCCGAGCACGCTGATCCCGAGCGTCTCGGCAAGCTCCCACAGGCGGTCGGGCTGCGGCTGCATGGGGCTGCCGTCGTAGCAGACCACGCGGGCACCGATCAGGAGACCGGCGTTGCGGTAGTTCCACATCATCCAGCTCGGGCTGGTGTACCAGAGATAGGTGTCGTCGACGTGGACGTCCATGTGCAGCGCGATCGACTTCAGGTGCTCCAGGACGACGCCGCCGTGCCCATGCATGATCCCCTTGGGCAGCCCGGTGGTGCCGGAGGAGAACAGCACCCACAGGGGGTGCTCGAACGCGACCGGCACGGTGGCCAGCCGCGGCTCGCCCGCCACCGCCTCGGCCCAGGTCAGGTCACCCGGCCCCGGGGGGACCTCGAGCCCCGCCCGGCAGACGTGCACGGTGGCCCGCACCGTCGGCAGGCCCGCCCGGACGGCGGCGGTCGCCGCACGGCGGTCGTGGATCCGGCCTCCGTGCCGGTAGCCGTCCGCCGCGACGAGCACCGCGGGCTCCAGCTGGGCGAAGCGGTTGACGGCGCCGGGCGGGGCGTAGTCCTGGCCGGTGCACGACCAGATCGCCCCGACCGCCGCCGTGCCGAGGAAGGCCACGATCGACTCCGCGACGTCCGGGAGATACCCGACCACGCGGTCGCCCTGGCCCACGCCGAGCCGGCGCAGCGTCTCGGCGAAGGCCGCCGTCTGGCGGTTCAGGTCCGCCCAGGTGAGGTCGCTCCGCTCGCCGTCCTCGCCGGTGCCCACGATCGAGACCGCCGCCGGGTCGCGCCCGGCGAAGACCTGGTCGACATAGTTCAGTCGAGCCCCCGGGAACCAGACCGCCCCGGGCATCGCCTCATCGGCCAGCACCGTCGGGGCCGAGGTCACGAACGGGACCTCGAAGTAGCCCGCCACCGAGCCCCAGAACCCGGCGAGGTCGGTCACCGACCACCGCCAGAGCTCGGCATAGCCCGTCGTCCGGACGCCGCGCGCGGCCAGCCAGGCGGCGAAGTCGGTGATCCGCGCGTGCCGGACCACGTCGTCGGTCGGCGTCCAGATCGGTTCCACCCGGCCAGTATCCGCCCACGGCATGATCACGCGCGAGTGGTCGATCCTGCCCCGTTTCCGAGGCTGGGACGGGGCAGAATTGACCACTCAAGAGAGAGGGGGAGGGCCGGGAGGGCCGGGAGGGCCGCGGTGCGGTCTGAGCTCGGCAGCGGCGGCCCGGAAGGAGTCGGCGACCGGGGTGGCAGGGCGACCGATCAGCGTCTCCAACTGGGTGGGGTCGACGAGCAGCTGGTCGCTGCGTGGCTGCCTGCTGGAACGCCGGCATCGACCTTCTGCCCCTCTTCGGCGATCCTGCTGTTCCACCTGAGAGGACCCGTTCAGCCGGCCGATGAGGGCCTCCGCGGCGCCCACCACAGCGACGACGCCGCGGTGGCCTGGGCCATGCTCGACCACATCGTCGTCGACCACGCCGCGGGCGCCCACAGCAGCGGCGCCCACCCGGCATGCGGGGCGGTGCTGCCCGGGCCTGCGC
>JBAPWU010000446.1:0-1865 GCA_049283855.1 Kineosporiaceae bacterium | reverse complement strand
GGCTGGGGCGGACCGGTGGGCCAGCCGATGAGTCGTCCTCCTCGTCGCCGTCACCGGCGGCGGTGAGGGCGGCGGCGCGCTCGGCGGCGGATCCCTGTGCGCCGGGCAGGCCACGGCGGGGCTGGTGCAATGACGCGGCGCCGACCACGAAGGGGGCGACGTCTCCCCGGGCGGCGTCCTCGATCACGTCGGCCACGATGCAGGTGACGTTGTCGGGGGCCCCGGCCCGCAGCGCGAGCTGGACCAGCGCCTCGCAGGTCGACGTCGGGTCGGGAACCTCGGCCAGGGTCTCCTGCAGCGTCTCCAGGCTGACCACGCCGGACAGGCCGTCCGAGCAGAGCAGGTAGCGGTCCCCGATCCGGGCCTCGCGCATGGACAGGTCGGGGGTGACGTCGTCCACCACGTCGCTGAGCACCCGCATCAGCACCGACCGCTGCGGGTGGTGCTCGGCCTCGGTCACGGTGAGCCGGCCCTCGTCGACCAGGGTCTGCACGAACGTGTGGTCCTTGGTGATCTGCACCAGACCGCCCTCGCGCAGGAGGTAGGCCCGCGAGTCGCCGATGTGGGCCAGAGCCAGACGGTTGCCGGTGCGCAGCAGCGCGGTGACGGTGGTGCCCATGCCGGCCAGCGCCGGCTCCTCGTCGACCCGGTCGAGCAGCTCCTGATGAGCCGCCTGGACCGCCTCGGACAGGTGATCGAGCGCGTCGGCGCCGTGTGACTCGTCGTCCAGCGGGGCGAGTTCGCCGATGGCGAGGGACGACGCGACGTCACCTCCGGCGTGCCCGCCCATCCCGTCGGCGACAACCAGGAGGTGGGGGCCTGCGTAGGCCGAGTCCTGGTTGTTGGAGCGGACCAGGCCGACGTCGGAGCGGGCCGCGTAACGCAGCGCGATCGCCAATCCGGCTACCTCCGCAGCTCGAGGGTGGTGCGGCCGATCCGGAAACTGCTTCCGGCGGCGACCGCGACGGGTGCGTTCACTCGGTTCCGCCCGACGAACGTTCCGTTCGTCGAACCGAGATCCTCCAACATCCACGCCCCGTCGCGCAGGGACAACTGCGCATGACGGTTGGAGGAGTAGTCGTCCTCCAGCACCAGGGTGCACTCCGGAGCCCGTCCGATCAGGATCGGCGCCTGCCCCAGAGCGATCGTCGTGCCCTTGAGCGATCCGGCGGTCACGACGAGCTGGCGCGGGCCGGTCGGGGTGCCGTTCGGTGGGGTGCCGGGCGGCCCGGACAGCCCGGCTCCGGCGGGGACCGGCGCCCGTACCCGGGCCCTGGACAACCGCGAGCGGGCCGGGGTCTCCTTGCGGCGCACCTGGGTGCCGAACAGGTCGCGGCGCAGGACGGCGACCACGGACAGGACCAGGACCCACAACAGCGCGAGGAAGCCCAGACGGAGCAGGGTGAGGGTGAGCTCGCTCATCGCCGGGCGGTCACCACGGCCCGTGCGAGCCGGGCTGACCGGGCGGTGTCACCGAGGTCAGGTCGCCGGGGTGGAAGATCATCCGGGTGCGCCCGATGGTGATCACACTGCCCTCGCGCAGGCTGGCGACCGGGTTCTTGGCGCCGTCCACGAAGGTGCCGTTGGTCGAGCCGAGGTCGATGATCCGGGCCCGGCCGTCGGTGATGTGGATCTCTGCGTGCCGGCGGGAGACCCCGGAGTCGTCGAGCATCACGTCGGCGTCCGTGCCGCGGCCGATCACGGTGACCGGCCGGGTGATCTCGAACGCCCGGCCGTCCAGGTCCAGGCTCGGACGCACCCCGGGGGGGAGGGGCTGCTGCGCGTCGGCGGACGCTGCCGGCTGTTGCGACCAGCCCGGTTGGGCCGGGGGTGGCGGCGCGGTGCGCCGTCCGCCGCCGTCAGGG